>JASHSL010000179.1 GCA_030040855.1 Terriglobales bacterium | reverse complement strand
ACTAAATCCAGGGTTACGGCGCATTGCGCGCAAAGCGCGGCGGAGGTCACTGGCAAGGCTCATGGACGCCTCCCTAGGCTTCTCAGCTTAAGTACGCTTTATTCGGGGGCGGTGTTCCGGGAAAAAACGACCCTCGTCTGGGATTCCCCCAATGCGCTCGTCAGCGATGTCAGAATCGGGGTCCGGCCGGCCACTCCTTCGTGAGGGATTTTAATTAAAAATGAGCCGCGCACACACAGATTGTGTGCAAGAACATTCACATTGACAAATTGTCTAGAAAATCGCATCCTTGCCAGCCGGGGGGACTCCTTCTAGTCCACCGTCTGATCTTATTTCCGTCTGAACTTATTTCCTTTCGCAAGCAGTGGGCTAGTTAAGAGTCCAAAGTCGTATTAACTGCCAAATTCGATGTAGTTTCGCTGCTTTATCGTGGCAGGCGCACTTATGTTATGCGCGTTGGCATGCCTTATTGCTAACGATGTATGTCCTGAACGTGGCTGAGGATCTGCGACGATGTCCAGGAGAATAACGATGTTGAACAAAACATTCTGGAGGTTTTTTATCTGGCTAGGCGCATTAGCGATGACGGCCGTGTCGGCCGCGCCGGTGCAAGCCCAATTGTCGGAAGCCCAGGTCGCTCATTTTTCCCAGAACGCGGATCAGCACGTAATTGTCATCATGAAGAGCCGGCACCCCGCTGTTCACAAGGACAGCGCGGAACTGGCAGAGCGCTCTGCCGCGATCGACGCCGAACAGGCCCCATTGATGGAAGAACTCCGCCAGGTGCACGCCGCCAACATCAAGAACTACCACCTCGTCAACGCACTCGCGGCAATAGTTTCGAAGGCCGAATTAGAAAGATTGAAGTCGAATCCGGCCGTGGCAGCGGTTGTGCCGGACGTCGTCGTGCGGAACCCCAGGCGCAAAACCGCTACCGCCTCCAAATCATCCGCGGATACAGCGGAGGCAGGCGCGACGACCAGTTCGCTCACGCCTAACGTGATTCCTGGCGCCTGTGGCGCGAACGGTCGCGTGCTACTCGATCCTGAAGGGCTGGCGCTCACGCACACCGACTCGGACAACCGGAATGAGCCGACTGCGCGCTCGTTGGGCATCACCGGCGCGGGAGTGAAGGTCGCGTGGATTGCCGACGGCCTCGATCCGAACAACATCAATTTCATCCGTCCGGACGGTAAGTCTGTGTTCGACCCGTCTATCGGCGGTGACTACCAAGACTTCTCGGGCGACGGACCTGGGGAACCCACCGATGGTGGCGAGGCGTTCGGTGATGCCAACACCATCGCCGGTCAGGGCATCCACGTCTACAACGTCAACGGCTTCAGCGCTCAGCCGGATCCCTCCGCCTGTAACATCCGAATCGAGGGCGTGGCTCCCGGGGCAAGTTTGGTGGGGCTCGAGGCTCTCGGGTCAGTCAGCACCCTTTCCTCCATCCTCGAAGCCATCGACTACGCGGTCGAGACCGACCACGTCGACGTGATCAACCAGTCCTTAGGGACCAACAACTTCCCCGACATCACGTCTTTGGACGCGTGGGAGCAATTCGATGATGCAGCCGTTGCGGCGGGCGTGGTGGTTAGTATCTCTAGTGGCGACGCGGGATCAACCAACACCATTGGTTCGCCGTCAACGGACCCGCTTGTGTTCTCGGTGGGGGCGACGACCGACTTCCGTTTCTACGCCCAGACCAACTACGCTGCCGCGCGATATTTTGCGACAACGGGCTGGCTGAACAACAACATCGACCCATTCAGCTCGGGAGGGTTCGAGGAGAACGGTCGCACCATCGACCTGGTCGGCCCCGGCGATGCCAGCTTCGCCTCCTGTGACGCGAATGCCACTCTGTTTGCGGGGTGCGTCAACTTACTCGGTGAGCCCTCTATCATCGAGAGTTTCGGCGGGACCAGCGAGTCGTCTCCGTTTGTGGCCGGTGCGTCCGCGCTAGTCATCCAGGCTTACCGGCAGACACATGGCGGCGCCAGCCCAACGCCAGCGTTGGTCAAGCAGATCCTGCTCAGCACGGCGGCCGATCTTGGCGCCCCGGGCAATGAGCAAGGTGCGGGATTATTGAATTCCTACCAGGCCGTGCTGCTGGCAGAGTCCATTCCAACTAGCGATGGCTCGCCGAGGCCAGTCGGAAACACGCTGCTACTCTCCAGCAATCAGTTAAACGCGGTCGGCGAACCCGGCACCTCGGAGAATTGGAGCGTCACAGTCACCAACACCGGTGAATTTCCACAGTTTGTGTACGTGAACGGCCGGACGATTGGTCCAGATCAAAATGTGCAGTCTGGCAGTGTGACACTGAACGATACGAGCAGTCCGCACTTCGTGGACTTCGCGGGCGTGCTGAACAACTATGCGGTCATCAACTTCCAGGTTCCAGGGGGCGCTGATCGGCTGGAAGCCGCGATCGCCTGGCCGGGAAACCCTATTTATTGCCTGCAAGAATTCTGCGATGTCGGACTGAATTCCCGCGTGCGGCTGATCCTAATTGACCCGCAAGGCCGGTTTGCCGCGCACTCGAGGCCGCAAGGACCCGGCAACTTCGACAACCTGGATGTGAGGTTTCCTACGCCCGGTACCTGGACCGGCGTCATCTTCGGTGACGTAGCTTCCGCGGGCGGAACGAACGGGACAGTTATATGGCAGGTGGAGACAGAGCAGTTCGTCCCGTTCGGTTCGGTGACCCCCAATTTCCTGGTGCTCCCTCCCGGCCAGAGCCGATCATTTAGTTTCTCCGCGACGACGCCGCGGTCGGCGGGCGACACGGCCGGTTCGATCGTGCTGACATCGGACTTCGGCTTTGGCGGAACAACCTCCATCCCCGTGACGCTGCGCAGTCTGGTGGACGTGGCTCACGGAGGCAGGTTTCGAGGCGTGCTGACTGGCGGCAACGGACGCCCGGGCGGCGAGGGGCAGGAACAGTTCTATCAATTCGATGTTCCAAAAGGGGTCAGCAATATCACGGCTAACGTGTCGCTGACTAATGATGCCAATGACCCGGTGGCGACCTATCTCATCAGCCCAGATGGCGACACTCTCGGCTACGGTCAGAACTCGCTCAACGGTACCAACAGCTTGTCGGTGACTGCCTATACCCTCAACCCTGTCCCCGGCACCTGGACGCTGATCGTGGATTTCGCCGAGCCGGTTGTCGGGAATGAGATCTCACAGCCATACACGGGCAACATCCAATTCAACAAGGCCAGTGCTAGCGCTACTGGGCTGCCGAATAACCCAGCTATCAAGCTGGCGGCTGGAACTCCCGTGACGGTCCCTGTGACGATCACGAATACTGGAGCGGCGCCGGAGGATTTCTTTATCGATGCGCGGCTTGATGGAACGACAGGCCTGGCGCTGGCACCGCAACTAGGGTCGTCAGATACCATTGCCCTCCCGATAACAACCTCACCAGCTTTTTGGATTGTCCCGACCGAAACTTCTAGCCTCTCGCTTTCCCAGACCTCGACCGTACCAGCCAATTTCAACTTCCAGAGTACTGCTGGTGACCCTTTGTTAGCGAGCGCGAGCTTTGGTACCGGGCCGCTTTGCTCGGACACTGCCTCTGCTTCCTACAGCCCGCCTGGCGGCACCGTCACTGCGGGCGGTTACTGGGACGCCGAACCCACTGAGTGTGGGCCGTTCGCCGGCCCAGCGCCCACTGGGTCTGCCACGATCTCGATGACGGCAAATGCGAAGCCATTCGATCCGGCCGTGAGCTCTGTCACGGGTGATCTTTGGCTGGTATCGGTCGATCCGGCGACGTTCGCAACGTTCTCCCCGCTGGTCCTCAACCCGGGCCAAACCGGTACGATCAATGTGACAATCACACCATCGGGCGCTTCTGGCACGGTCGTCCGAGGGGCGTTGTACGTTGACGACTTTGTGAGTAGTCTCCCGCTAACGGAAGTATTCGCCGGCGATGAGCTGGTGGCTATTCCGTACGCTTACACGATCCAGTAGCTAATGCATACCGCGACAGGCCGGGCTGGTGACGGTCGGGGCCTGTCATGAGCCGGGCCCCAGGCGGAATCCGAACTCGCGGTCTGTCCCGTTACGAAAAAGACCTTGCCAGTACGGTCCAGCATCAGTATCGTGCGCCGATATCGCTCAACCATTTAAAAACCGAAGGCATGAAGAGAATAAACTCCCTTTCGCGGATGACAGGCAACAGCTGCCAATCTTTTAGACCGCCAAGGCTTAGGTAGTTGACATGATCGGCGACGTAACCTACGGCGTGCGCGTGTGCAGACATTCATCAATCAAGAACTTCAATGTCGCCCCTCAAGTGAAGGGCGATGACGGGTTGCCCGAATTGGCTTCGTTTTTGCCCAGGGCCTCGTCACGGGGCGGCCACGACGAGGGAACGCCTGAACGTAAAATGGGGCGAGTGCGACCTTCTCTTTGTCTAGAGAAGGGTAGCCTTGCACAATCTCCTCCGGAGTTGCTCCCTGGCTCAACATGTCCGCCACGAGTTGGACTGGAATACGCGTCCCACGATAGACAGGCGAACCCCGCATAACGTCAGGGTCGGAGACAATCATGTCGTCCGCACGCTGCAGCTTCTTTAGGTCCCGCTCGAGTTCTTGCCGTGTCGATTTCACTTCAATGACTAACACCGAGTCTTCCGTGACGCATATAAGATCAACTTTGGGCGATTTCTCAATCTTTTTCGCGATGGACCGACGTGCAGCCATCGGTAACAGTCGCACGCCTTTCGCTTCGAGGCGCAAATACAGCAACTGCTCCCGGGTGAGCATTCTTTGGAGGGAGCGGCCAATCCGGCGCAACCGAGGCCGAATGAGGCGCCGTTCGATAAGCTTATGGACTGTGCGAAGCGGCAAATTCGCGACGGCCGATGCTTGAGCCGGGGTGAATTCTATCGTTTCCATATCATAATTCTACCCCCACCGGGGTATAATTATCAAGATGTCTGAGGGGATCCACTACTGCGCGGCCTGCTCGTACTCAGTTGATTCTCGATCGGTTCGGAGGCGAAGACAGGTATGACAGACGACCGCGAACGTGTTGGGGTGCTAATCTGCCTTTCCAACCTACCGCATGACCGCCTTACGGCCGATCAGCCATTTTCATTCAATCAACTTGAAATATCTGTGCTTTGAGGTCCCGGTAGTGTGCCAGGTGTGTGCGTCTGTTGCGAGCGAAAGAGGAACTATGGCTCTAGCTTCCGGATGTGTTCTCCAATTCTTCCAAGACAGCATGAAATTGTCCCATCGTCGTTTCAAAAGCCTGAGCGGTTAGACGTTCGAGCGGCCATTTTCGCAACTCTTGTGAAAGCACTTCGATCCCCCACGGGCCACGGTATCCAGCATCTTGAATCGCTACGATGAACCCTTTTACGTCAAATTCTCCTTTGCCGCACAAGCGGCGATGGTTTACCGTCTCCTCGTGCAGGCTCCAGGGACACTCAAACGTGCCGTCGTTCAGTTCCACGCTAATGATGTATTGCGAGGGAATGCGGCGCAGTTCATCGTAAGGAATCTTAAGCTTCACGATGTGCCAGGTATCGAAACAAATGCCGCCATTGCTGGCGCTGGCGCCCTTCACAAGCTTGAGTGAATCCTCCAGAGTTTGGATCATGGCAAACGGCATCAACTCGAACCCTACTCTGGTTCCGTGCTCTGCTGCTTCAGCGCACAATGTCGCGAAAGCTTCAATCAGACGCGGCATAGGCGTTGTCTGCTGATAGAAATCGCCGACTTTCACGTGATGTGCCTGCAAAACTTCGGCAGCATCGAGGAGCATCCTCTTGCAAATATCAGATTGCCTCTTTCGCTCGCCATCGAGGAACCAGTCGGTGAGGAACTCTAGTTCGAGGTATTTGATCCCATTGTCGTCGAGAATCTGCTTCATCTCGCTTAGCGTGCGCTTCCTGAGCACGTGCTCAAGATCGGCGTGCCAGATTCCAAACCCGGTGAAGCCAGCTCTGGCAGCGGATTCGACGCGGTCCCGGAAATCGAAAGGGCTGTATTCCTTGTCGGTGTGAGGAAGTCCACAGGAAATGGTCCAGTAAGATGCAAGCAGGTCAACCTTGCTCTTCATGGCACATTCTCACGCGGCAACCGCGTCGTGCGCCATTACCGCCTTCACGGCCTCAACGATCTTGTCTTCATGGGGGACCACGTAGTTCTCCAGCGGCTCGCTGTAGGGAATGGGAGCGTCGAGAGCAGTCACCATTCTGAGTGCGTTCACACATCCGACGGCATGTTCCGCGATCTCGCCCGCGATCACCGCGGCTGCGGACGAATGCCTCGGCGCCTGATCAACCAGCACCACCCGGCCCGTCTTTTTCACGGAATCGACAATGGTCGCGACATCGAGTGGCGCGAGCGTTCGTGGGTCGACGACCCCGGCGCTAATTCCTTCCTCCGCCAGTCGCTCAGCGGCCGCAAGCGCTTTCTTCACCATCCAGCCAATGGCCACGATCGTCACGTCGGTCCCGTTGCGTTTGATATCGGCGACCCCGAGCGGCACTACGTATTCGCCCTCGGGTACTTCGCCTTTCTCCAGGGTGAGCATGTAAGAATGCAGATATACGACGGGGTTGTCGTCGCGAATGGCTGCAACCATCAAGCCCTTGGCGTCGGCCGGAGTCGAAGGCACCACAACTTTCAAACCAGGGATGCCCATCATCGTGTGATAAATGCAGTTCGAGTGCTGGCCGGCCCACCCCGCACAGAAACCGTAGCCGGCCTTCAGCACCAGCGGCACGCTCACTTGCCCGCCTGACATGTAGCGCAGCCGAGGGGCTTCGTTGATGACCTGGTCGAAGGCAACCAGCATGAATTCGCTCATCCACAATTCGACGATGGGACGCAATCCGGTCATGGCCGCGCCAATGCCAATGCCGATCTCAGCCGTTTCCGAGATGGGCGCGATGCGCACACGCTCTTTGCCGAATTTCTTGAGCATGGGATCGCGCTCGGTCATTGCCATATTCTGGCCATAGAAGACCACGTTGGGGTCACGCTGCATCTCTTCGATGATCGCTGCGGCGATCGCATCGGCATACATCATTTCCTTCCCCATGTTTTCCTCCTACGCGTAAACGTATTGCAGCGCCTCTTCTGGCGCGGGTAGCGGGCTTGTGAGGGCAAACTGCACGGCATCCTCAACCTCAGCGCGAGCAGCAGCTTCAATTTGCTTCGCCGAAGCTTCGGTGAGCACGCGATCTTTCAGCAGGCGTGCGCGAAAGCGTTTGACCGGATCTTTGGCGTGCCACTGCTCGAATTCTTTCCGGTTGCCGTAGACCGCGACTGCCTCGTGCTCGGGAAACTGCGTGGGCAGCGGGGGAACCGTGATTACATTGCCGTGCGCGCTCAGCCGATAGAATTTTGTCTCGACCAGACTGGGTCCGTCGCCGGCGCGGGCACGATCAGCCGCTTTGGCAACAACTTTCCGCACGGCTTCCGGGTCGGTGCCGTCAACTGTCGCGCCGGGAATACTGAAGGCCTCCGCTTTTTTCGACAATGGATCGCCAGCTACGGCATTGGCATCCTCCAGGCTGAAGTGTGTGTAGGCCTGATATTGATTGTTTTCGAGAATGTAAACGATAGGAAGCTTCCACACTGCGGCCATGTTGAGCGACTCGAAAAACGCTCCCTGTTTTGAAGCTCCGTCACCAAAGAAGCAGTAGACGATTTGGCTGCTCTTCTTTACTTGTGCCGTGAGAGCAGCGCCTGTTGCGTGGGCGATACTCTGCCCAATGATTCCGGAGGTGCCGGGAAAATACCGGGCCGGGTCTGCCAGGTGCATGGAGCCGCCGAAGCCGTGACACAAGCCATCGCGGCGGCCAAAGATTTCCGCCATCATGTTGCGCAGAGGAGTTCCGAGAACGATCGGGTAGCCGTGACAGCGGTAACTGGGCATCACGAAATCAGTGTCGTGGCGCGTATAGAGCGCCCCGACGATGCTGGCTTCAGCGCCATCGCCTAAATGAGAATGTCCGCGGATCACCCCGGGATGTTCGATGAAAACGCGCTTGACGGTCTCTTCGAATTCGCGGATGCGAACCATCTGTGTGTACATCCAGCGCAGCTGGTTGGTGTCTGTTTTCGCTTTTCGCGGAGCGGATTTCTTCGCGGTCTTTTGCGGCATTTCCGTGCCTCCTACTTTCTCGCTTTTGCAGGCTTCGCAGCCGATTCTGCGATCTCGCAGAGCGCGCCTCCGACCGGGACCTCGGCAGCTTCGTGCGCCAGCAGCTTTGTAAGTACGCCACTGAAAGGCGATTCCAGCTCGTAGCTGATTTTTTCAGTCTCCAGTTCGACCAAAGGTTCGCCGGCCTTCACGCGATCTCCTTCACGTTTAAGCCAGTGCACCACGACGGCTTTGGTGCTGGCGACCCCGCCGGATTTGGGTACGATCACGGTCGTCAAGGATGCATCCTCGAATCAGATGCTTACAATAGATTTCCGGAGTTCGCTTTCCCTCAGGGGGCTAAAGCCCGTGTTTTTTGCCGGCCCCCAACGGCTCGGCTAAAGCCGAGTGCTTTCAAGACTGATTCATCAGAGATTAATAGTTCTAATGCACCTGCCGCTCCGCATGTTCCCAGTACGAGGCGCGAAGTTTCTTTCGATCGATCTTGCCGGCAGCGGTTTTGGGAATCTCTTCGCAAAATTCGACCGACTTTGGAGCCTTTACT
Source organism: Terriglobales bacterium (assembly GCA_030040855.1). Classification (GTDB taxonomy): domain Bacteria; phylum Acidobacteriota; class Terriglobia; order Terriglobales; family Acidobacteriaceae; genus JAFAGX01. The sequence goes on along the minus strand of JASHSL010000179.1, from coordinate 229 downwards.
CCACCCAGCTTCTGTTTGCAGTGAGAAATAACGGCCCCTTCACTTAAGGATACGCCTGGGCGAAGCGCAACGAATGCCTTCACCGCCTCTCCCCATGTGTCATGAGGAACGCCAATCACGGCGCACTCGTGAACTTCAGGCAGCGCCATCACCGCCGCTTCCACCTCGGCGCCGTAAACGTTAAAGCCGCCCGAGATGATCATGTCCTTCTTCCGGTCAACGATATAGA
>JASHSL010000178.1 GCA_030040855.1 Terriglobales bacterium | reverse complement strand
ATTCTAGGATTCGAGTCGAGTCTGATGGGGCATGCCAATTTCCCCAGTTGGCATGCCCAGTCGAGGGTGGCACCAGTCCGCCTGGCGCAGCCCGACCGCCATTTCCCTCGCCGTGCTCTCCAGTTTATGCTTTGCCCGTGACCCTCTCTGTCGTCCTGATAACCGAGAACGAACAGGCCAACCTGGCTCGCACCCTCGAAAGCGTGCTGCTTCTGGTAGACCAGGGCCGCGGCGAAATCATCGTGGTCGATTCCGGTTCAACCGACCGAACCCTCGAAATCGCGCGTTCCTTTGGGGCGAAGACTTTCACCGAACCCTGGAAGGGATTTGCCGCGCAGAAGAACTCGGCCATGGACAAAGCAACCGGCGACTGGGTCTTGCAGCTCGATGCCGACGAAGCTCTCGAACCCGAACTGGCAAAGGAGATCCTCGAAGGCGTGCTGACTGCGAATCCCCACGTCCAAGGCTTCTGGATTCCGCGCAAGAATTTCTTCCTCGGCCGCTGGGTTCGCCATGGCGGCTTTTACCCCGATCGAAAGCTGCGCCTGATTCGTCGCGGTGCGGGTCAGTTCCAAGAATACGGCGCGCACCCCACGATCCAGGTGAAGGGTCCTACGGGCAGACTCCACCATGCCCTCCTGCACCATGCTTATCCCACGCTGCGTGGCTATCTCGATCACATGAACCGCTACTCCTCCTCCGGCGCCGAGGTCGCCATCGCCAGGGGCTATCGCGGCTTCCATCTCTTAGATATCGTGGTTCGCCCCTGGCTCACCTTCGTCTACAACTACGGCTTGCGCCTTGGATTCCTCGACGGCCGCGAGGGTCTTTTGCTGCACCTTTACCATGCGAGCTATGTGTCATGGAAGTATGCAAAAGCGTGGGAGCTAGGATCGACGAAGCAGCTCGAAAACGACTAACCGATCTCTCGAAAGGGCGTAGCCTAACGGGAAAGGCCGGTTCCAAGCCTTGCGCTCAGTTCTAGGAAATCTCTAAAGATTCCCTCGATGAGGGTGGATAAAGACGGCGGGTGCGGCTTCACTCCTCGCGAAGTAATCGTGCGGGATCAACCGACAAGGAATGTCGCGCAGGAATCCAGGTGGCGAGCAAACCGAGCAAGGCCATGGTCAGCACCGTCCCCCCGAGCACCAGTGGATCACGTGGCGTGGCTTCATAGACAATCTGCGCCAGTAAACGGTTGGCGAGTATTCCCAGCCCGAGACCCGCTGTCGAACCAGAAACCAGCAGCATCAGTGGACGGCCGAGAGCCGAGCGAATCAGTTCTACACGCGCGGCGCCCAAAGCGACACGGATGCCCAGTTCTCTCATCCGTTTCGAGACGCTGTAGGTAGCCACGCCAAAGGTGCCGGTGATCGCCAGCATGGCGGCCAGCAATCCCAGGATGCTGAGTGCGGCAGTTGCCGCCCGTGCCGGGAAGAGGGCCAGATCAAGTGCATCCAGCCAGCTGTGCAAGGTAAGCGGGAGGTTGGGATCGATCCCGGTCAGGGTGCGGTCGAGTGCGGCGGCGATCTCGCTCGGCGGGAACGCCGAGCGGACGACAAGCACGGTGTAGTTGTCGTTGATCTCCTGGGTTAGGGGAAAAAACATGGCGGGTTGCGGGTCTTCGGTCAACGAGGCATACTTGCCGTCCTCGACCACACCGACAACTTCCTTGGGGCGCGCTCCTCGATAGAGCAGAAAGTGTTGCCCAACTGCCGCCGTGTTTCCGAACATCATGCGGGCAAAGGTCACATTGACCAGCACGACCGGCGGCGAGTCGGCATCGTCGTGCCAGGTGAAATTTCGCCCCGCAAGCAAGCGCGTGCCGGAAGCTTCAAGATATCCTGGAGAAATTGAGAAATTACGGGCCTCGAACTCCTCCTTGCGGAAGTCGACGGTGCCAGCAGGAAAGACCGCTTCACTTCCGCAACAACCTTCTCCCAGCAGGGTGCGGTCGATGATTCCCACGGCAGAAACGCCGGGAATACGGGCGGCTTCTGCCAACATGCGCTTTTCGACCGGCAGAAACTGCTCTTCCCTATAGCCTGCCATCGTCAGGTCGGTTCCAGCCAGCATCACACCTCGCGGTTCAAAGCCAAGCGGTGCGTGGAGAGAGCGCTGCATGCCGCGCAGGGCAACGAGCGAAGCCGTCACCAGCAGCGTGCACAGCGCGATCTGAATCGAAAGCAGCAGGTCCCGCAAAGCGAAGCGTCGCAAGCTTATTTCTGCGCCGACGCCGCTCTTCATCGCTTGCGCCGCATCGGTGAGCCGCAGTTGCCGTGCCGGTAACATGCCAAACAAAAGGCCGCTGCCCAGAGATAACAGCAGCGCGACCAGGTAGACCTTTCGATCGGCAAGTACGACGACGTGGAAAGGAAATTCTACGAAGGGCTGCCAGCGGCTCAAGCCCTCGAGCAGGGTTGCCGCCAGCAACGTCCCGGCTACACCGCCTACCAGCGAGACCAGAGTCGCTTCGGCCACGAGGCCGCGCAGGATTGCCCAGCGGCTGGAGCCGATCGCCACCCGGATCGCGAGCTCGCGCCCCCGGTCGGCGGTGCGCGCGGCGAAGATACTGCCCAGATTCGCGCAGGCAGCCAGCAACACGAGCAATGCCAGCGCCATCACGCCAGCCAGGAAACCGCGGACAGGATCGCCCAAGGTGTCTCCCAGCAATCCCGGCTTGACCAGGCGGGCATCGAGTCCGTAGTCCTCAGTCGGGTACTCGTCGGCCAACCGGCGGGAAATGCCATTCAAGTCATCGCTGGCCTGCTGCGGCGTGACATCGTCTTTCAAACGTCCCAAAACCAAGAGATTATGAGTGCTGCGGTTTTCAAGGTAGTGATGGCTGTATCCGATCAGTACGGCGTTGGTGAGAGGAGTCCAGAAGTCTGGCCAAAAGAAGACCTCGGTTCCATGAAACTCCTTCGGAGCGACTCCGATCACGGTCAGGGGTTGCTTGTTCAGGTGCACCGTGGCGCCGAGGATGTGCCGATTGCGGTTGAATCGCGCGCACCAGAAGTCGTAGCTGAGGACGATGTAGGGAGCCGAGTTCAGGCCATGCTCGTCATTTGCGTGAAAGAAGCGGCCCAGCTCAGGCCGCACGCCGAGCATGTCGAAATAATTGCCGGAGGCAAGATAGCCGAAGTTCTTGGTAACGGTCTTGCCCGTGCTGAGCGCTGCACTGACCATATCGTAGGCAGCCATGCCGCTGAACGTGTGGTTGCTGTCGCGGTAGTCGAGATAATCCGGATAGGACTGGCTGTACCAGTCATGTTGCTGGTGCTCGATGGTATAGAGCCTCTGCGGCGCGGGAAGATGCAGTGGATGGAGAAGAATCGCATTCAGGATGCCGAAGACAACAACATTCGCTCCGATGCCCAGAGCCAAAGTCATGATGGCCGTGATGGCAAAGCCGGGACGCTTGACCGACTGCCGCAGGGCAAATTTCAGGTCGGCGCGAATGCCTTCGAGCTTCGGCCACTGCCATTCTTCGCGGCTGCGTTCCTCGATGAGCGTGACGTTGCCGAATGCCCGCCGTGCAGCCTGCAGCGCTTCCTTGTGCGACATGCCCTCTTCCATAAACTCATCGATTTTTTCTTCGAGATGCTCCTGAATCGAAACCGAGAGGTCGTGGTAGCGACGCCGCCGGAAGAACAGTCGCCTGAGCCATTCCATGGCATTCTCCTAAGCTTTCGCCACAGCGAGTACGCGAGTGATTCCAGCAAACATGGTCTCGAACCCGGATTTTTCCCGTTCCAGGTGCTCTATGCCTGCTTTGGTGAGCCGGTAAATCCGTGTGGGACGTCCTTTGGCCGAAATACCCTCTTTCGATTCGAGCAAGCCTGCCCGCAACATACGCTGTAGCGCGGGATAGAGCGATCCTTCTTCGACCTGCAACAGATCGTCGGAAACGAGCTTGATATGTTTCACCAGTGCATAACCATGCATAGGCTTCACGCGGAGCGAATGCAAGATCATCAGTTCCAAAGCGCCAGCAAACAAGTCGCGGTGCTTGGGATTCTTTGCCATGAATCCAATTATAGGTCAACAATAGCTATTTTAGAAATAGTATTGTAGCGGCAGGGTCAGCAACCTGTGTCCTCATGGTAGGGAGTTCGAAGCGACACTCTACTCGATCGATCCGTCGAATGACGCGCCCCCAGGCAGGGACCCGATTCCCTTCTGTTCGCCGACGATTCGAGGGGAACCGCTGGCTGCGTCCGCCCACTGCCGAGGTTGGTCGGTCGGCGTCGGCAATCCAGGGTAGTCAGCGCAAGACTCGGAGCGCAGCGCCGTGATTGGGCAAGGGGAATCTCGCGGGGCGAGTGGTGTGTCATGCGAAGAATCGACCACCCGTTCTAGCTCGCCAACTGCAAAACTCGCACTTACTCGGTATGAACCGGAGCGTACTCGAGGTCATGATCATGCATCGCCAAAAGACCGGCATTGACCCTGAACTTCAAGGCGTGGGCCAGTTCGGAGATCTGCAGGCGGATTTCGGGAACCGCCGTCGTCTCCCAAAGAGCTCCTTTCCGTGGCGGCCCGATTGCGAAGAGAAAATGCGAGGGCAGACCCTGGCTGTTCAGCAGGGCTCCGCTTTCATCGACGTCCACCCCCAAGCCCAAGGGATCGGGACGAATCAGGCCCTCCTGCCGCAGCTGCGTAAGCAACGGGGAGTTCAATTTTCGACAGTCGGTTTCAGGGCCGGTGCAATTGATGACTCGATCCACGAACAGCCTGACCGGCTCTGCCGTCCTGCGCCGGCCGTAGGTGACGGCGACTCCGTGGGCACTTTCTTCGTACCTCAGGATTCGGCCAGCATGAACTCGAGTTTGGCCGCTCCGCAGTTGATAGGCAATGAGGCGATCGATCTCCGGGGCAACACGGTGGCGGTGGATCTCCCAATAAGGGCGCAGGTGACGCAGAAAGCGTCTCTTTTCGACACCAGGAAGGGATTGCCACATGCCTTGGGTGAACGGCCGGAGGGAATCGATCACCCCACGCCAATCTTCCCCCGAACGATGGGCCTCGTCCAGCTGCTGGCGCACGCAGCGAAGCAGTCCGCGTGCCGTGCGGGGTGATCCTTCGTTCCAAAATGCCGGCCAAGGCGCTGCGCTCTGGTGTGGCTGAGGAAGCAGGCCATGGCGGGAAAGAAGATGAACGGTGCCGCGAAATTCGCGCGCCCGCAGCGCCAAGATCTGATCGATGGCGGTGAGCCCTGAACCTAGGAGCAGGATCTCGCCGTTCTGGGCCACCTCGTTTAGAGCGGCGGCAGACCAGGCAAACGGGATGTATCGAGCGCTCGATGCAGTTTTCCCCGGCAGGTCGGGATCACTGGGTGGGAAATTTCCGGTCGCGAGCACGATGGTGTCGGCAACCACACGGTCCCCACTCCGGAGATGAACCACGCCTCCTGGTTCGGCCGCCCTCACCGCGAGTGCTTCCTCGTGCTTGAAAAGAAATCGGCCGGGATGCAAGGCTGCGGTTCTCACGAGGAGGGCCGAGACGTACTGCCCATAAACCCGCCGCGGAAGGAAGCTCTCGGGACTGACCCCGGAGTCGTAATTCGCCCGAGCCCAGCGCAGGAAGTGCTCCGGATCGTCGTCGAAGGCACTCATATCGCGGGCTGCGACGTTGAGTAAGTGCCAAGGGCACTGCGTACCGTAGGCTACGCCTCGGCCGGGTTCGCCGGGCTCGATCAAAACCACCGAACTGGAGTCCGGCAAATGCCGCAACAGTTGTGTCGCCAGCGTGGCTCCGGTGAAGCCGCCGCCAACAATGGCAACGGTGAGACAGGAACTGGCTGTTCTTGGTTTGTGCAGGAACGTGGGGGGGGTGGAAACGCTCGCCGGCCACATGTAAGTTACTCTATCATATTAGTAGACATATGCGAAGCGATTCTGCTTGGTTCCTGCCGAACGCCACTGGTTCACGGTCCAGGAGTGTTGCCGCCCTTGTGACTCCGGGAACGCTCTTCTATGATCAAGGGGAACGCGGGGATGCGGTGGATAACAAGACTTCGAAGCTCGCTGACAATCTGGTTTCCGACAGCGAAGAGGGGCGCCATGCTTCCGCGGCCGAGAAGCAATGGGCGGAAAAGACGCTCGCCCCCACGCTCGAGAAAACTCCGGAACGTCCGATTGGCGCTCCCAGCGGGATCAATCTCGAGGAGAACGGATCGGCTCGTTTCACCACCTTGTCCGGCGTTCCGGTGCGCCGCCTGTATACCCAGGCTGACCTCCCCGCAGATTGGAGTTACCACACCTCGCTCGGCGATCCCGGCGAACCTCCGTTCACTCGCGGCATTCACGCCACCGGCTACCGCGGCAAACTGTTCACCATGCGTCAGTTTTCCGGTTTCGCTTCTCCCGAGGAGACCAACCGGCGCTACCAGTATCTGCTGGCGCAGGGGGGAGGAGGCTTGTCGGTGGCTTTCGACTTGCCCACGCTCATGGGGTACGACTCCGATCATCCCGCCAGTGAAGGGGAAGTGGGCAAGTGCGGCGTCGCCATCGACTCCCTCGAAGACATGGAGATCCTGTTCCGCGGCATTGATCTCGAGACAACCACCGTCTCGATGACCATCAACTCCCCGGCGTCGATCCTGTGGGCGATGTATCTGGTGGTGGTTGAAAAACAAGGTGCCGACTGGAAGAAAATTTCCGGGACCATCCAGAACGACATCCTGA
>JASHSL010000177.1 GCA_030040855.1 Terriglobales bacterium | reverse complement strand
GTCGTGACCACCTTCGAGTTCAAACCCGAGGCAGGCATCAAGTACAGCCGCATCACCAGTCTGACCGACGATCTCTGTCTTGCCCTCAAAGCGGAAAGCATTCTGATCGAGCGTATGCCGGGTAAGTCCACCGTCGGCATTCAGGTGCCGAACCGTGAACGAGAGATCATTTGGCTGCGGGAGAATCTTGAATCCGCGGAGTTCATCGACTCGAAATCGAAACTCACGCTCGCCCTAGGCAAGGACATCAACGGACGCATCGCCACCGCGGACTTGGCCGCCATGCCCCACCTGCTCATCGCGGGATCGACGGGCACGGGCAAGAGCGTGGCCATCAACGCCATGATCATGTCGATTCTCTACAAGGCGACTCCGGACGAGGTGCGTCTGATTTTGGTTGATCCGAAGCGCTTGGAACTCGGCAACTACGACGGCGTACCCCATCTGTACACTCCGATCATTACCGAGCCCAAACTGGCTGCCAACGCCCTCCGCAACGCGGTGCGCGAAATGGAGGGGCGTTTGAAATTGCTGGCCGAGAAGGGAGTCCGCCACATTGCGCAGTACAACAAATTGTTCGAGAACGAGGCCACCCTCAGCTTGTTTGCCGAAAATCGAGAAGAGGGCCCGCTGCCCTACATCGTGATCATCATCGACGAGTTAGCCGACCTGATGATGCTCGACTCGGGCAACGTCGAGGAATCGATCACCCGTCTAGCGCAGATGGCCCGCGCCGTCGGGATCCATCTGGTCCTCGCAACCCAGCGGCCTTCCGTCGATGTGATCACCGGACTGATCAAGGCCAACTTCCCTGCCCGCATTTCCTTCCGCGTCGCGACCAAGGTGGATTCGCGAACCATTCTCGACGCCAATGGCGCCGAGGCGCTGCTCGGATGCGGCGACATGCTCTATCTGCCCGCCGGATCCGCCCGTGTGCACCGGCTGCACGCGCCTTTTGTGACCGAAAAAGAGATTGCCGCGGTGGTCGAATTCTGGCGCTCGCAGGCGACCGCCGAGTACGAAGAGAAATTCCTGCAAGCCCCGAAAGAAGAGCAGGACGATGGCCGGGTAGAGGGGGGGGAGGAAGAAGGCGAGCACGACCCACTCTACGAAGATGCTTTGAAGCTCGTGGTCGAGTTCGGCAAGGCCTCCACTTCCCTCCTGCAGCGGCGATTGCGGATCGGCTACGGACGGGCGGCACATTTGATCGACCTGATGGAGCGGGATGGCATCGTAGGCGCAGCCGATGGACCAAAGCCGCGTGAAGTCTTGAAGCGTCCGGACTGGTTGACGGAAGTCGAGGAATCGTTACGGTAGGATGAACTCATGCGTCAGATGGGCCTGGCTGGAAGCCATGCCCCTTCGGGATGGCTTGATTCGGCGCAGGTCGCCGAGTCGCCAGGTCAATCGTAGTATTCCAACCCCAAGTGCGTGATCAACTCTTCCCCGCGCAGGTGGCGTAACGTGTTCTTCAGTTTCATCAGCTGAATGAACAGATCGTGTTCGGGATAAAGTCCCGGGGCCGTCATGGGAGACTTGAAATAAAAGCTCAGCCACTCCTGAATCCCGAGACTCCGGAGTTCCACGCTGCGTTGCGCCAGGTCGCTGAAGAGCACGAGGTCGAGCACGATGGGGGCGGCGAGGATGGAGTCGCGGCAGAGAAAGTCAACTTTGATCTGCATGGGATAGCCGAGCCAGCCGAAGATGTCGATGTTGTCCCAACCCTCCTTGTTATCCCCTCGTGGCGGATAATAGTTAATGCGAACCTTGTGGGTGAAGTGCCCGTAAAGATCGGGATACAGTTCGGGTTGCAAAATGTGTTCAAGAGCGGAAAGCTTCGATTCCTCCTTGGTCTTGAACGACCCCGGGTCATCGAGCACCTCCCCGTCGCGATTGCCCAAAATGTTGGTCGAGAACCATCCACTCAGGCCGAGCAGACGAGCCTTGAATCCCGGCGCCAGAATCGTCTTCATCAGCGTCTGTCCGGTTTTGAAATCCTTCCCGCAGATCGGAGCCTGGTTCTGGCGGGACAGTTCCCGCATGACGGGAATATCCACGGTTAAGTTGGGCGCTCCGTTGGCGAAAGGCACACCTTCGCTCAGCGACGCATAGGCGTAGATCATCGACGGGGCGATGGATTCGTCGTTGTGGACAAGCCCCTTCTCGAATGCTTTGAGGCTTTGGTGCACCGCCGAGGGTTCAAGAAACGTCTCCGTCGATCCGCACCAGATGGTGACCAACCGGTCGGCTCCAGAAGTCTTCTTGAATTCACGGATGTCGGCACGAACCTGCTCGGCCTGATCCCTCTTGTTCTTGCCCTTCTTCACGTTAGGGCCGTCCAGGTTTCTGACATAATTGCGGTCGAAGACGGCCTTGCGCGGTCGGATCGAGCTGAGAAAGGGTTTCACCTGGTCGAGGAGTTCGCGCTCGAGCACGCCGGCTTTAGAAGCGGCGGTGTACATATCGTCTTCAAAAATGTCCCAGCCGCTGAAGACCAGATCGTTGAGCCCGGCCAGGGGGACAAATTCTTTGATCTTGGGCGAGCGGGCGTCGGTTCGCTTGCCCAGCCGAATGGTTCCCATTTGGGTGAGCGACCCAAAGGGTTTGGCGATCCCTTTGCGAACCGCTTCGACGCCGGCTACGAAGGTTGTGGCTACCGCACCCATGCCCGGGACCAGAACACCCAGCTTGCCCTTGGGCGCGTGAATCTCGCTGCCACCCCGTTTGCTTGGTTCCGCTCTTGCGTTCTTGCGCTCAGTCGCCATCGCGTGGCACGTCCTTATGACCTAGGACCCTTGCCGAGCCAGGTCAGCCGATATGTTCTCGTATTGCTGGCGGCAATTGCAACCTAGCGACAGCAAGACTCGAGGATGTTCGTTGGACGGTAGGATTCCTCCATTGCTCGGCACATCCGGACTGGAACTCAAGGCGAATTTCGGGCACCCAGGACGACCGCCCTTTGTGATCGCAGTCCAGGGAGGAACTTCACTTCTCCAAATCCACGGTCCGGATGGGCAAATCCCAATGCGCGTCGAGAATCTCAAAACGGCGTTGCTCCTCGCGCGTGTACGTCTCCTGGTCGGCAAAGAGCTGTTTCTTTAAAGCGTCTTCGTCGAAGGGCTCGTTGGCCACCGTGGCATTCTTGAAGACAATGGTCACGCGGTAGTCCCAACGGCCATCTTCGGTCGTGTGATAGCGCGGCTGATCCATCCAGACTTTGAGCAAGCGTCCCATCTCGACTTCTTTTTTGAGCAGCGGATAATGGTTCTTCTTGAAGAGTTTCAAAAACTCCTCTGCGTGCCCCCATTTCGTTTTGTAGTAGTATTCGACGACGAATGGCTGGCCGGGAGAAGCCGGATCGCTCTGTGCAGCGCTCAAGGCTCCACCCAGCCAGAGGAACGCGATCGCAAGCCAAAGATGTTTCACACGGACCACCTTTCTTCCCGCCCGGGTATAGGCGATCTCGGGCTTAGGCTGATCATTCCGTCACGGTGATTCGATTCTGCCAGTGAGACCAGGCAAACCAGAGGATCCCTGTGGCTAAGAGGATACCAATGACCGCGTCGAACTGATGAAAGTATCTTCCCAGCTCGCGCCAATTCTGCCCCAACTTCATCCCCAGCCAGGCGAGTGCGTAACACCAGGGCCAGGAACCAAGGAAGGTATAGATGTGAAAGCGTCGGCGTGGCATACGAGCAATCCCAGCCGGCAGGGCGATGAAGGTACGAATCACGGGCAGCAGCCGCGCCAGAAATACCGCGAGATATCCCCAGCGGGCGAAGAACCGGTCCGCCCAGTTCAGTTCGCGGCGGCTCAGCAGAATCCAGCTGCCGTATTTCTCAACCAGAGGGCGGCCCCCGTAAAATCCGATTTCGTAGGCGACGAGCGACCCGACATTGCAGCCAATGGCCCCCGCCGTGGCGACCCAAAACAAGTTCATGCTTCCCTCGTACACCAGGTACCCGGCGAAAGGCATGACCAGCTCGGAGGGCAGCGGAATGCAGGCGGATTCAATGGACATCAACAGGATGATTCCGCCGGACCCGGTCGTGGCGATGACGGTGTGGATGAAGGCAAACAGAATCGAGAAGATTTTTTCTGTCATCGAGAGCCTGTCCAAGGGATGCTGCCGTCCGCCAGAAGAAGGGACGGGTGAGGAGGCCCGGCTTCACCGGGATAGCGCAACCGCTAGAACGATCCTTCCTGGGTAAAGGTGAATCCGGGCAAGGCAATGCCATCGGAGCTCTTGCTCACTTTCACCCGCACGGTAGGAGCGTTCGGCGCAGTGACCTCCGCGGGGCGCAGCACTGCATATTCACTAAACACCTCGTGGTAGACCTTGGTCACGAGGTAGTCTCGGCCGCTATCGTTTTGCCGCCAAACCTGCCCGAGCTGAATAGACTTGACTGCCACAGGAGTTTCCCTCTAATCACTTCCAGAGTACCGAGTGAGGGGGCACTCGTCAATTGCGAGGAGGGTTGGCTGGCAGTTACCTTCGCGTTTCGCAAATGGATAGCCAGGCACGGCCCGATGGCTCTTGGAGACCTCGATCGAGCGCCAGCCAGGCGCTCCGGAACTGTAGTCCGATGACAAAGCTGTCTGTCCGCTTCCGGACAGCGACGTTGCGGAAGCGAACGCCGGAAACCCACTCCTTTCTGGAGACGGAGATCCTTCTCCTTGCGATTGCGTTACTTGCAAGCTGACGGTTGCGGCATGTCAACTGCCTGAACGAGGCGGGGTGGGGCTGTATTTGTGGGCTGCTCGCTCCATGCTGGGGCGGCGCAGTCATAAGAATAGGAGTTGAGACCTTGGCAACTCTAGCTGAAGATCTCCGGTACGCGGTGCGCACGCTGCGCCAAGCCCCAGGATTCACCGTCATCGCGTTAGCTACCCTGGCGCTAGGGATAGGCGCGAACACGGCGATCTTCAGCGTCGTTAAGGCAGTCCTCCTGAAGCCGCTCCCGTTCCCTGACCCGAACCGGCTGGTCACCCTCTGGGAGAGTAACCCCTACAACCCAGGGGACGACATTATGCCGGTCGCTCCCGCCGACTTCGAGGATTGGCGACAGCGCACCCATTCTTTTGCCGAGATCGGAGCTTCCTAGGATGTGCACATGAGTCTCACCGCTGTCGGTGAGCCGGAGGCCCTGGATGGCTACGCGTTTGCGGCAAACGTCTTCCACGTATTGGGGGTCACACCTTTGCTGGGGCGGGCGTTCACTGCCGAAGAGGACCGCCCGGGCGCGGATCGCGTCGTGGTCCTCGCCTACTCGTTGTGGCAGAACAAATTTGGGGGTGATCGAGGCGTTATAGGGAGAGCGATCGTCCTCGACGGAAAGTCCTACACCGTCCTCGGCGTCATGCCGCCGGGCTTCCATTATCCGGGTAACTGCGAGTTCTGGGTACCGCTTGCCCTCGAACCCGCGGACATGGCAAACCGCAAGTTGTCTTACCTGCGACTTGCGGCGCGGCTGAAGCCCGGCGTCACCGTACAGCAGGCGAGCGCCGATCTGAGCAACGTGGCAGCCCAGCTGCAACAGGAACATCCGGATACGAACGCCGACCGAAGCGCAATCGTCGAACCCATACGCCAGCGCTATGTGGGTGATATTGAGCCTCCGCTGATCGCCCTTCTGTGCGCGGTCGGCTTGGTCTTGCTGATTGCGTGCACCAACCTCGCCAATCTCCTGCTGGCGCGGGGCGCCAGCCGGCGGCGAGAATTCGCGGTTCGCATCGCCCTGGGGGCAACCCGCTACCGCCTGATTCGGCAAGTGCTGTCGGAGAGTACGCTGCTCGCGCTCGGCGGCGGCCTGCTGGGGCTGCTGCTGGCCGTTTGGACCAGGGGCTCGCTGCTCAAGCTGTTTCCGAACGATATCGCCAACCTGAACATCCCGCGAGTGGAACAGATTCCCATCGACGGCGGAGTGGTTGGCTTCGCCCTCCTGATTGCCCTTTTCACGGGAGTGCTGTTTGGGCTTCTGCCCGCACTCCACACTGCGGCCGGCGGCGTCTACCAAAGTCTACGAGACGGTGGAAGAAGCGGTTCGGTGGCCGCTCGCGAGCGCGCGCGAAGTGTCCTGGTGATCGCGGAGGTGGCGCTGTCTTTGGTGCTGCTCGTCGGAGCCGGGCTGATGATCAGGACTTTCCTGCGCCTCGAGCGGGCCAGCTTGGGGTTCAATCCGAACCAGGTGCTGACCGCTCAGCTGGCTCTGCCCGACTCGAAATACCCGCGGCTCGACGATCGCGCGCGCTTTCTGAATGAAACCCTACCGAGAATCACGGCCATCGCGGGGGTCCAGTCGGCCGGCGTCGTGGGCTTTGCTCCGCTGAGCGGCTTTTGGGGAGCCACGGACTTTAGCATCGAAGGGCAACCGGCTCCGCCGCGCGGCGCTATGCCGCACGCGGACTTCAACGTGGTGAGCCCTTCGTATTTTAGAACGATGCAGGTTCCCCTGCTCGTCGGGCGTGAGTTCGAAATCAGCGACACGGCCGTTGCGCCCGAGGTCGTGCTCATTAACCAGAGCCTGGCCCGGCAGTTTTGGCCCAACCAAAACCCGCTGGGCAAGCGTCTCAGCCCAGATCCGGCCATGTTCGGGAAGACGACGTGGGCAATCGTCGGCGTGGTGGGCGATCAAAAGCACCTGGGCGTGGCAGAGCCAACCCATGCCACGATCTACCGGCCGTTCGCACAGGAGAGTTTCCCGCTCATCACCTTCGCCATTCGCACCGAGCTACCCCCCCTGACGCTGGCGAACGCAGTGCGACAGGCGATTTGGAGCGTAGACAAGGACCAGCCGATTTCGAAAATGATCACCATGGACGAGGCGGCTGCCGAGTCGGTGACCCTGCGAAGGATTAGCATGATTCTGCTGGCGATGTTCGCCGCCCTCGCCGTGTTTCTGGCGGTCGTCGGCTTGTACGGCGTGATGGCTCATCTGGTGGCGCAACGGACGCGCGAGATCGGTGTGCGCTTGGCGCTCGGGGCCCGCCCGAAAGATATCTCTCAGTTGGTCGTGCGCCAGGGGTTGTTGCTAGCTGGGGTGGGCATCTGCTTGGGAACGGCTGCAGCCCTGGCGCTAGCCCGTGTGCTGACGAGCTTGCTTTTCGGTGTGCGTCCGGAGGACCCAGCTACCTTTGCCGCTGTGGGATTGCTGTTGGCTGCCGTGGCTTTCTTAGCCAGCTACATCCCCGCTCGGAGGGCGGCGAAGGTCGATCCGATCATTGCCTTGCGCTACGAATGAGCGACGAGCTTCGAGTCCGAGCTAAAATCCATTGCCGGGGCGCGCTTGCCGGCGATGGCTCCCGCAACTATCCCTCGAGAGGCCTCAGAGATGCTGACGTCAACCTGGTCTCATGACTTATGGCAAGACATCCGCTATGCCGGGCGCAGCTTGGCCAAGGCACCTGGGTTTCTGGCCGTCGCTCTGCTATCGCTCGCTCTGGGAATTGGCGCGAACACCACGATCTTTAGCGTCCTCAATGCCGTGCTTTATCGGCCGCTGCCCTATGCGCACTCGGACCGGCTGATGGTGATCTGGCAATCCGCTCCGGGGCTAGAGCAGCCGCCCCCGATTGCCGAAACGGTCGACTGGAAAAACCAGAATCACGTCTTTGAAGACCTGGCATTGACCAGCGGAGGAGAGCAGGGAACTTTTTCCGGCACCGGGGAACCCGAGCTCATTCACGTACAGGACGTCACCCCAAACTTTTTTAGTCTGTTGACCGTCAAGCCGATCCTCGGCCGAGTCTTTCTTCCCGAGGAGGCGCAAGACCGCACGCAGACGGTCCTCATCAGCACTTCCTTTTGGAGACGCCGGTTCAACCGTGACCCGAATGTCATTGGAAAGGGCTTCAATGTCAGCGGCGTCATGTCGACGGTCGTTGGCATCATTCCAGATTTTGAGCCCTTCTTCCCGAACATCGATTTGTGGCAGCCGATTAATGCAGAGAGCACCAGGTATTCCGAACGCGCCGATCATTGGTTGATGCCGGTGGCACGCCTGAAGCCGGGCGTGACCCGGGCACAGGCGCAGGTCGATATGGACGTCATTGCCCGTCGCCTGGAGCTGGAGTATCCGGCGACCAATAAGGGATTGAGCACGAAGGTGGTGCCGTTGCATGAGGAACTCTTTGGCTGGACTGGACAAGCCCTGTATCCGCTGTTGGGAGCCGTCGTTTTCGTTCTGTTGATTGCCTGCGTCAACGTGGCCAATCTTTTTCAATCGCGCACCGAAAACCGGCGCCAGGAATACGCCGTACGGGCAGCGCTTGGAGCAGGCCGCCGCCAGCTCATGCAGCAGCTGTTCGCGGAGAGCGCGCTTCTCGGTCTGCTCGGAGGAGGGCTCGGCGTCCTGCTCAGTTTCGGGGGCATTGCGATGTTCCGCGCGCTCGCCGGAGATTTTCCCAACGCCGCAAGCATAACCGTTGACCGGCAGGTGCTTTTCTTTACGTTCAGCCTTTCTCTCTCGACCGGACTCCTGTTCGGATTAGCGCCTGCCCTGCAGGCTTCGAAACCTGACGTGAACCTGGCGTTGCAGGAAGGGGGGCGGACAACCCAGACGGGCGCCCACGGCTTCACCCACCGCGTGTTGGCAGTCTCGGAAGTGGCTTTGGCCATGGTGCTTCTTGTCGGCGCCGGACTCATGATCAATACGGTTCTTCGCTTGCAGCGGGTTGACCCGGGATTTGACCCGAACCATGTCATCGCCACTTCGATCCAGCTGCCCGAGGGCGGCCAATATGTGGAACGACTCCCCGGTGGTGATCTGGAACGGGCAACGCCCCGGGTCACATCCTTTTATCAGCGACTGCTCCAGAAAATTGCGGTTTTGCCGGGTGTAGAGTCGGTTGGACTCATGAACCGCCTGCCCACGCACGGCACCTTGGGCAGAACGTTTTCGATTGTTGGACGTACGGCTCCCCCGGCGGACAAGAGACCGGAAACCGGATACGACGAGGTAAGCCCCAGCGTGTTCGAGACCTTGCGAATTCCGCTCAAGAAGGGTCGCTATCTCAACGAGCATGACACCGAGAGCGCACCGTGGGTGGTGGTTGTCAACGAAGCCTTCGCTCGGCGGTATTTCCCCAACCAGGATCCTCTCGGCCAGCAGGTTCTGCTCAGGTACGAACCCTACCATGTGGACGAATCACGGCCGCGCCAGATTGTAGGAATCGTTGGCGACGTAAAGCATTTCGGACTGGGGGAAGTCTCGCCACCGTTCGTCTACACATCCTATTTGCAACAGCCGCAAGTGTACCCCGGCGGCACCGTAACCTCCCACATCTATCAAGAACTGGCCATCCGCACGGCCGCGGACATGGGCGGCCGCGCCACGTTGATGAGCGCCGTAAAAACGGTGGTGGCAGAACTCGATCCAGATCAGCCCATCACCGCATTTCGCACCATGCATCAGATACTTGCCAGATCGCTCGACGATTCACGTTTCTATATGCGCCTGCTCGGAATCTTCGCCGGGGTTGCCGTTTTCATGGCCGTCATGGGTGTGTACGGCGTGTTGTCCTATCTGGTCAGCAAGCGTACTCACGAAATCGGCATCCGGGTGGCATTGGGAGCCAAGCGCGCCGATGTTCTCCGTCTTTTTGCCGCACTGGGACTCAAGCTTGCCTTAGTGGGAGTAGCCGCCGGCATTGCCTTGTCGCTCGCCCTCACCCGGGTTATTGCAAGTTTTTTGTTCGCTGTGAAAGCCACCGACCCGCTGACCTATGCGGCGGTCGCAATCGCATTGATCGTAGTTGCTGTGCTGGCGTCCTACGTTCCCGCCCGCCGTGCCACCAGGGTGGATCCCATGGCGGCCCTGCGGTATCAGTAACCGACGCTCAGGCGAACAAGTGTTGGTCGCGGTAATCAACCAAGATCAAGTGGAGGAAGGGTTCGAGCGACTCCTGGCCGCAGTCTGCCTTCGTCAGTGAACCGGTCCCGAGGATCGAGTCTGCGACAAGCTCATGGGGTGTTGTGGGTTCGTGACCAGGAGGCGATGCTTGCGGCGCATGCCTTTCCAGTCATATTCGTAGGCAGCTCCGCAATTGGCACAGATCTGATAATGCTGGCCGTTGCCGCCGAGTCGTGGCCAAGTAAAGCGATGATAGCAACCTCGTCCGAAAAACCGCATCAAGCGTTTTAGTGTCTGACCCTTCATCGCGACTTCTCCAGGCCGTCGAGCCTACCGACGCAGAGTGCTCTGAGCCGCTCAGCACATCCGCGAGTCTCATGCTTCAAGTTCACCCAGGGTTGGGTAGTTCAGGGGTGTTCCCCTGTTCCTGCAAGAAAGAACGTTGCCGAGTGAACGTCCAAACTGATTTCACTACCAGTCGGAACGCAGTTTCAAATTACGAACGTCCACTCAGATGGCAGTTACCAGGCCAGAGGCGGGCCAGATGAGTCCTGCTGCAGCAACGAGAATCGATCGCCGTCAGACGGAGAGCCTCGACCGTATCGGCTTAGATTTAATTTTTTATGTACTACTTTAAATAATCACATTTAAGAATATAGATAATAATTACTTAATAATAGGAGTGCCGTGGACGTCCCTGCGTCTCACCAAGCGATCCACGCTGAGGTGGATTCGGGACTTCGGACGGAAGGGTTTGGCGCAAGTGCCGACCCGAATTCCCGTCCTCTACCCCCCTTCCACACCACGCTTGCTGGCTTGTGGACCTTGGGTCAATCATCACCGGCTAGTTTGCTGCTCGGCGCCAACCTACCCTAGCCCGGATAATTCACGAATCTGACGACAAAAGAAGCCTCCTGTGCTAAAAACAGGTTGACTAGACGCTGTTTGAAGCACACTCGGAGGCTTCTTCGTGTCTGACGATAGCACAACACAGTGTTTGTTGTTCCCAGAAATCTTTTACAAGCCGGTCGTTGCCCAGTTTGATCAGCACGAGGGAAGCTCCGATGGCG
>JASHSL010000176.1 GCA_030040855.1 Terriglobales bacterium | reverse complement strand
AAACCGGGCTCCCCGTTGGACGTTGAGTTCGGAGGGCACGCTTGCCCGGTCGTTTGATTCGGGTAATACCTGGGAGACGGTTCCGGTCCCAAGTCAGGCTAGATTTTATGTGCTGGCGGCCCAAGGCATGGATATCTGGCTCGGCGGTTCAAGTGGCGCGCTCTATCATTCTTCCGACGCCGGCGCGCACTGGGTTCAGGTGCAACCCGTGGCCAGTGGCCAGAGCCTAAGCGAGGATGTGATCGGAATGGAGTTTAGCGATCCCGAGCACGGCGTCGTGACCACCCCCACGAACCATAAGTGGATAACCGCGGACGCCGGGCAAAGCTGGCAACGAAAGTAGTTCTCCCTTTCTATTTCTTTTCAATCGCGTACGAAGTCGGGAAAGGAACGCGCGTTGCGCGCCGGTCGAAGACTCAGCTGCGTCTTTGACCTGCTAATTACCAAGGGAGATTACCAAAGTGACGTTTACAGCGAATCCGCACCAGGCTACTATCCAGTCGTGGTTTGGCAGTTCTGGGGGAGGGCTGCCGGGCGTCCTGAGATTTTACCTTCAGGGCGCTTTTTGCATTTTGGATGGATTTGATCATCGCCTTCCGCTCAGTTTTCCTCTAACACCGCCCCTTCGCCGATTGCCGCCCCCGGGCCAGTTCTGCGACCTTTCTCGGTGCCGCGCATCCAACAAAAGTGCTAGAATTCATTGGCAATCATGCGGTTTCGCCCGGCGCCTCAGCCAGGGGCGTGCCGAGGGAGGCATATGGCTGGAAATGGAATCATAGAAATAACCGACCCAAACTTCGATCAGGACGTGCTTAAAGCGGAAACTCCTGTCCTGGTAGACTTTTGGGCAGCCTGGTGTGGTCCCTGCCGCGCCATCGCACCCATCGTCGATGAGCTCGCAGCCCAGTATCAGGGCAAGGTAAAAGTCGCCAAGATGGATGTGGACCGCAACAGCGCAACTCCTATGCGTTATGGCGTTCGGGGCATCCCTACGCTACTGGTATTCAAGGGCGGCCAGGTGAAGGAACAGATCGTCGGTTACGTTCCCAAAGAGACCATCCAGAAGGCGCTCGATAAGCACATCGGCTAATTGGCGGCGTTCGCTTTCCGGGTCCCCTCCCTACTCAATCGTGGAAGTCGGTTCGCTTCGCGGCAGCAGCTCTGCACATGGAAGCCGCGGGTCAATACTTTCGTAACACTCCGATGACCCTGCCCTGCACTTCGACTGCGGCTGCCGGTACGATTATGGGCTGCATGGAGGCATTGGAGGGTTGCAGGCGGACGGTGTCGCCCTCGCGATAAAGGCGTTTCAGGGTAGCCTCTGATCCCTGCACTAAGGCAACCACGATATCGCCATTGTGCGCGGACTTGGTTTTCTCGACCAGCACATAATCTCCGCTGAGGATGTGCTCATCTTGCATGGACTCGCCTCGCACTTCGAGCACGAAGACTTCCTTCGAGCGCACAAAATCGGCCAGAGAAATGGTCTCCGGATTCTCCACTGCTTCGATGGGCTGGCCGGCGGCGATGCGTCCCAATAGCGGCAATACCATATTCATATTCGTGCTCATGACCTGCTTCAGGCGACCCTTGGGCTGGAGCAGATCAATCGAGCGGCTGCGGTTGTAATCGCGCCGTAGCAGTCCTTTTTTTTCCAGGTTGGTGATGTGCTTGTGGACGGTGGCCAGAGAATTCAAATCGAGGCCGATGCGAATCTCATCGTAGGATGGGGAGTACCCGTTCTTCTGCACGAAATCCGCGATGAAATCGTACACCTGCCGTTGCCGCCGGGTGATTGCCATGCCCCCATTGTAAGCGAATAAAAAGCGAAGTCAAGGGGCTAGCTTGAAATCTCGTGGAACTCCCACGACGGTGGCAGCATCCATGAGATAGATTCCGGTGGAGGAGTGCATGGCCAAAAAGATCACCAAATCCGATCAGGAATGGAAGAACCGGTTATCTCCGGAACAATACTACGTCACACGCCAAGCCGGCACGGAACCGCCCTTTACTGGCAAGTACTGGAACGCGAAAGAAAAAGGGGTCTACACCTGCGTCTGCTGCGGAGCCCCGCTGTTCAGCTCGCAAACCAAGTTTGAGTCAGGAACGGGATGGCCGAGCTTTTGGCAGCCGGTCGACTCCCTGGCCGTGACCGAACATAAGGACCGCAGTCACGGCATGAGCCGCACCGAAGCCCGTTGTGCAAGCTGTGACGCCCACCTGGGCCACGTTTTTCCGGATGGTCCCGCTCCGACCGGCTTGCGCTATTGCATGAACTCGGCTTCACTTGAGCTGCGGCCGGAAGAGAAAAAATGACCGGAAGCCGGGCTACCGGGTTGGCACTTCCTCTTTCTGCTTACTGCGCCCGCCCGCAGCGGTTATAGGTTGCGATCTGGGGTTACGACCCTGCGCCGGCCGCTGCCGCCTTGGATTTCTCGCTCTCGCCCGGTGTCGCCTTCGCCTGGTTGTGGTGTGCGTCTTTGTCGCGTTTTTGCGCCCCGGTCCTCACTTCCACGCTTCCCCGGAGCACGGCCCCATCTTCAATGCTGATGCGCTGCGACACCACGTCTCCGACGAGGGAACCTTCGCTGCGTATCTCCAAGCGCTCGCTGCATTGGACGTTGCCTTTCACCGAACCCATGATGATGACTTCCTCGGCATCGAGGTTGGCAATCACGGAGCCGTGGTGGCCGATGGTGAGGCGGTTTCCCGCCAAATGGATTGAGCCCTCGATGTGTCCATCGATGTACAAAGGCTCCGAACCGATCACCTCACCCTTGATGAGAAGGGACTGCCCAATGGAAGCCTGCTCCATGGGTTGGATTGTCGTCTTCGAGCTTGCCTTGGTAGCAGGTGCGGGGGCCTTGGGCGGTTGGTTTTCTGCTGGATACAGCATCGATTTCGATCCATCCTTATGTCGCGCGCTAAACGCGCCGATTCTCTATCGCTTGAGCCGACTATCGCATGGGAGGAAAGAATAGAGGAAGTTACCGAAGATGCTGTCGGTCGGTAATTAGCTGTACCGTCAAAATCTTACGAAGCCCTTGCGGTTCGATTTGTGGCCCATAACCTCGCTTGGTCGCGGTGGTCGTCTAGCTGGATTCTGGATCGCATGAAGATCGGGATCATCATGCTAAGTCAACTTGGCCGCACTCTCGGACTCGCAGCGCTCGTTGCAAGGGCTAGGGCTTGAGCCGGTGACTTAGATTCTCCCATTCCAGCATGCGGCTCTCGAGCTCCTTCCGGCGTTGGCTGAGTTGATCGGCCAGGCGCGTGCTCTCCTGGACGGTGACAAAAGCCTGCAGTCTCGTTTCGCAATCGCTGATGACCGCTTCATCGCGGCTGATTTCCGCTTCCAATTCCCGCACCCGATCCTCCATCTGCTTGCGCTTAATGGGATTGAGGCGCCGGGACTTGCTCTCCCCTGAGTGCCCATTTCCCCCGGCGGGCTGGGTGCGATCTGCCACCGTCGCCAGATCCTCTTCAAGGCGACGCGCACCGCCCTGTTTGCGCCAGCAGTAATCCTCGTAGTTTCCAGGGTAAACCTCGACCCGGCCTCCTCCGACTTCGAACACGCGGGTGGCTAATTTGTCGATGAAGTAGCGGTCATGCGAGACGAACACCACCGTACCGCTGTACTTCGTCAAGGCTTCAAGCAGCACATCCTTGGCTCGCATGTCCAAGTGATTGGTCGGTTCGTCGAGCAGCAGGAAGTTGGCCGGGTGGAGAAGCATACGCAACAGGGCGTAGCGATTGCGCTCGCCTCCGGAGAGCACCCCGAGACGCTTGAAAACTTCGTCGGCAGAAAACAAGAAGCAGCCAAGCAGGCTTCGCAGCTCGGTTTGGGAGGAGCCGGGCGATAGTTCTCCGATGTCCTCGAGTATGCGCGCATCCGCATTGAGCTCCTTGTACTGGTCCTGCGCGAAATAGTCGAGCTGCACATTGTGTCCGAGCTTTGATCGGCCGCCGGTCAGCGGTTCCTTGCCCGCCAACAGCTTGATCAAGGTAGATTTGCCGGCACCGTTCGGCCCCACCAGAGCGATTCGGTCGCCCCGTTCGATCAGCAAACTGACATCGCGAAACACTTCCTTGTCCCCATAGGATTTCGCCACACCCTCAAATTCCGCGACGATCCGGCCACTGGGCTTGGGCTGGGGGAAGCTGAAGTGGATCGTCTTTTCCTCTTCGGGCAGCTCGACGCGATCCATCCTTTCCAGTTCCTTAATGCGGCTCTGCACCTGCTTCGCTTTGGTCGCTTGGTAGCGGAAGCGATGGATAAACACCTCCAGCTGTTCGATGCGTTCGCGCTGGGTGCGATAGGCCTCTTCGAGCTGCTGCTGTCTTTGGCTCTTCTCGGCCAAGTACTTTTCGTAGTTGCCGGGATAGAACTGAGCTCGCTTATTCCAGACCTCTACGATCTTGGTAACTGTGACGTCGAGAAAATACCGATCATGGGAGACCACAACGAAGGCGCCGGGATAGCTCTTGAGGTAGTCTTCGAGCCAGTTGCGCGCTTCAAGGTCGAGGTGGTTCGTCGGTTCGTCGAGCAGCAGCAGGTTCGGCTTTTCCAGCAACAACTTGGCTAATGCGATCCGCATCTGCCAGCCGCCCGAAAACTCCTCGGTGTGTCGGCTCCAGTCCGATTTGCCAAATCCCAGGCCCATCAACACGCTTCCGACCTGAGCTTCGAGCCCGTACCCGTCGCGCGTGCGGAACTCGTGCTCAAGGCGCTGATAACGCTCGGCCACCTGCTCATATTCCGGTGAACCATGCTCGAGTTCCGGCATGCGCGAGGTCAGTTCCTCCATCTCGCGCTCCATCGCGTGCAGATCAGAGAAAACCGACATGCACTCGGCGAAGACCGTTTGCCCGGAAAGGGTGAGCCCTTCCTGGGGCAGATAGCCCTTCTCGATGCCCTTCGCGGTCGAAATTGAGCCGTAATCGAGGGTTTCGAGTTGCGCCAATATTTTCAACAAGGTGGATTTTCCGGTACCGTTCGCGCCCACCAGGCCGATGCGGTCCCGATAGGTAATCAGCCAGTCCACTCCCTCAAACAGAAGCTTTTGGCCGTACCGTTTTCCCGCAGAGGACAACTGAATCATAGCTACTTCCATCGTCTCATGAGACCGAGATTTTGCGAAAGCAGCCGCTGCTTGGCGGCTTGCCTCAGCCAGGTCGAGGGTGCAACCTGCAGCCCGAGGAAGAAATTGACTGTGAGATCGCGAGCGCGAAGCATGGAAGAGGCGACCGATACGTCTGAGAGACGCCCGCCGGTTAGAGAAGAGTCATCGAGACATGCTGGCTTTGGTCGCGCCCAGTTGCATGAGTGCCCGGTCAATCACGGTCTGCATCTCGCGCGCGTACTTGACCTCGCGTCCTTTGGCCAGGATCCTTCGGGCCCCTTCGGGAGAAAACCAGGTTGGATGGCGCTCCGGCTCCGGTGCAGGCTCGATTCCATCTACTTCCAGTAAGAAAGCCTTGACCACAAACTCGCGCACCCCTGGCGGCTTCCAAAACACACCTTTCGAGTGCAGATAAAGATGGAAATGAACCGGTTCAATGTGTCCCCGGACCCCGGCTTCTTCCCACGCCTCCCGTTCCGCCGCCTGACTATGCGAGCAGGAAAGCTCGGCAGCGCCTTTGGGAAAGGTCCACTTCCCGCCATTGGTGTTTACCAAAAGAAACTCGACGGCTTCCCCTTGGCGCCGGTAGCAGACGGCCGCCACCTGCAAAGGTAATGTTGGGCGAAGAAACCGCTGGGCCAACTCCTATCCCTCCGGAATCCCGACTTCCATAGGATACGTACTGAATGTTGCAGATGGGTTAAATTGCACCACAAAAGTTGCACTCTTTGGGGTTACGGAGGTACCGGGAAACACTCGAACTGCCTGTGTTCCTACCAGGATGGGAGGGGCTGGCTCGAGCGCGAAGGTGGCGGGATTTCCCCGGCACTGCGCTCGAGGGAGTGCACGGTGCCAAGGATGATCGAGAGCACGTTTTCATTCCCCATGGCGGTATTGATCATGATGTGATAAAGCGATCGGGTAGGCCAGTCCGCATCAAAATAGCGCTTTACAAACTCGATCCGGTCGCGATCGACGTGGTCGAGCAACTGTCCCGCCTCCCTCTGGCTCTTTCCCGATAGTTGCAAGCGCCTCATTTTTTCCGGGTACGAGGCATAGAGAAACACGTGAAAGGCGTCGGCTCGCTCGCGTAAAAAGTACGCTGCGCCGCGGCCCACGATGACGCAATTCCCGGCCTTGGCCGCCTCTTCCATCACCTGCTGGCCCACCGAGACGAAGCGGTCGGTATTGAATGGCTCCTTGCCCGGGGCGGACATATGGCTCTGGTAACTGCCCCGGAGGAAGGTATTCACCAGTCTTCGGAAGGTGCTGTCGGCGCGCTCCTCGCATCGCTCGACCACGGCGTGCTCCACCTTTGCCAAGTTGGCAATCGCCTCGGTCAAGGCGTGATCCCACAGCTGCCAGCGCAAGCGCTCCGCGAGCTCGCTGGCGATCTCCCCGGCGCCGCAAGCATATTCCCGCTCGACGGTGATGATTCGGTACAACCGTTTCTCCGTTTCCCGTTGCCACCGGGCTTAGCGGAGCCACACCTTGGGCTCGACCGACATGCCCGGCCGCAGCACGTGCTCCCTGGTCTCTCCCGGATCAAAGGTGATCTTCACCGGGATGCGCTGCACGACCTTCACGTAGTTTCCGGTCGCGTTCTCGGGCGGCAGAAGGCTAGTCACCGCCCCGCTGGCCCCGGCTATGCTCTGCATGCGACCCTTGTAGTCCTTGCCATTGGTGTCCACGTGGATGGTAACGGGTTGCCCCACTCGCATGGCTTTGAGCTGGGTCTCTTTGAAATTTGCGGTCACCCAGATGTCATCGAGGTTCACCACCTTCATCAACTCCTGTCCGATGTTGACGTTTTGTCCGACCTCCACGGTACGATTGGTGACCACGCCATCGACCGGAGCGAGCACCATGGTGTAGGAAAGATTGAGTTGCGCCTGATCGAGGGCCGCTCTCTTGAGATCGACCTCCGCCGCGGCGGATTGAGCGCGGGAGCGGGTGGTCGCCACCTGTTCCGGCCCCGTCCGTGCAGTGCGGAGCGCGGCGTCGGCCTGTAATCGCCGGGCCTCGGCCTGCTGTACTTCATGCTCCGCAGCCAAGGCCGACGCCCGCTCGGCATTGACCGCGGCTTCACTGGCGCGAGCCGCAGCCAGGGCCTGATCAAATTGTTGCTGCGAGATTTCCTGCTTGTCGACCAGTTGCCGGTAGCGCACCAAATCGTCCTGCGCCTTCACGTTATTGGCTTCGGCTTGGGCCAGCTGAGCCTTGGCCGCTTCGGACTGTTGGCGCGCCGCAGCCACCCCGGCTTGCGCACTTTCCACATCCGCTTCGGCCGCGGAAACCTGGCTGCTCGTGCTCACCGCGGTGATGGGAACATTCACCCGGGCTGCTTCTGCTAAGGCGACGGCATCGGCATAGTCGGCCTTCGCCCGCTCAAGCGCCACCTGATAATCCTTGGGGTCGATCTCGACTAGGGGCGTTCCTGCCTGGACGTACTGATTATCTTGCACCAAAAGTCTTGCCACGTGCCCAGCCACTCGCGCGCTGATCGAGTTTAGATGGCCGTCAATCTGCGCATCATCGGTGGACTCATAGCTGGTGAAGTAGCGCCACAGGAAAAATACCGCGACCAGCAGCCCTACAAAACCAATGATCAGGAACATCCGGAAGCGGGGATCCCGAGCCCCCAGCCGCTTCCAGCGCAGATCCACTTCCGAGGCCGGCAAAGGAGCCGCCTGCCTTGGAGTGTTGATGCCAGCCCCCGGACGCACTGCCGTATCGGTATCTTGTGCCATGAGTTACTTACCCTGCAGGTAGCGGTTGACCCCTTCTTCCGCGAACCCGATGGCCCTTGCCAATTCGAGCCTAGCAATATTATGCGCGTAAAGGCCAGCGATATAGCTCTCATTCGCAGCCGCCAAGGCTTCCTGCGCCTGCACCACCTCCAGGTTGTCGGTTACGCCCGCCGCAAAACGATCGCGTGCCTGGGTGAGAGTTTGTTTGGCGAGCTCGACCGTGCTCCGAGCCACTTCGAGTTGGTCGGCCGCGGCGGTCAAATCGAGCAAGGCTGCGCGAACCTCATAATCGATCTGACCTTGCAGATTCTCCAGTTGCTGGCGGCTCTGCCGTAATGCCGCTTCCGCTTCAAGGACCTCGGCATGGGTTTTGCCGCCGGCGGTGATGGGAATGGTAAGGGTTGCACCGATTTGAAATACGCCATGGGAATTGCCGACATTCACTCCAGCAGCTCCATAATCCCCGGCGATGTCGAGGGTAGGATAATGCTCTGCCGTTGCCGCGCGCCGCTGCGCCTCCGCTGCCCGCACCTGCTGGACTGCGGCTAGGTAATCGGGGCGAGCTAAGTAAGCTCGCCGCAAATATTCCTCTACTCCCAGCCCCGGCAGCGGTTCATAGGGTGCCGAGGTGGTCAAGCTGAACTGCTGTCCCGCTGGCAACCCGATCACCCGGGCCAGCTGCAGTTTCTGTTTGGCATAATCATTGCCCGCCACAATCAACTGCTGTTGCCGGGACTGTAGCTCCACTCGCGCGCGAAGCACGTCAATGGCAGGAGTCACTCCGGCTTTTTGCTGATCCGCCGCCTTGTCGTACAGTGCCTGCGCGGTTTGGACATCGGCTTGGGCGGTTTCGACCCGCGCTTCTCCCGAGAGGGCCAGCAAATAAGCGTTCCCCGTAGCGAGCACCACTAGCTCCCGCGCATTCTTCAGCGAGTATTTCGCGGATTTTTCTTCCTCTTTTGCTCCCCGCAGGCGTTCGAGCGCACTGTAATCGAAAACCGATTGGCTTAAGTTGAATCCACTCTGGAAAATTCCGAGTGGCCCGACCACTTTGGGTAACCCCGGAAACGAAAAGCGAAACCCCAACGCCGGCAGATCGATCTGCGCCACACTCTGGCTCGCGGTAACGTTCAAGTGCGGAAGAAGCGCACTCAATTCATTCCACCTCTCACCCCGAGCGCCAAGCGTGCTGTCGCTTGAGAGCAGGATACCGAGATTATTGCGCAACGCTCGCTCCAGAGCGTCCTTGAAGGCAAGAGGCAACACCTCGGGAACCACCTTGCCTTCGGCAACGCTCCCTGAATACGGGCTCTGGCTCAAGACCCCGCCTCCTGCGGCCGCGCCAGTTGAGGCTCCGGATGGGGTCGGGCTGTTCATCTGCCCTACCGCCAATGGACACCACGAGATGGAACCGACCAGCAACACAAGCTTCCCAGCCGATCGAAAGCCTGCCGCTTTGCCCCGCATGGGGCCTCTGGCGGTCTGTTCATTCATAGGGAGTGAGACCTAGACATAACGGGCACATAACTGATTGTCGATTTAAAGTGCCGCCCCATGGATCGAAACCGTTAACTCGGCGAGGTCCCTCCCTTCGGATTTTTTTTCTCTTTCCCACAGGGCTACCGGCAGAACAATAGCCATGGCCAAGCTCTAACCAAGTGGAGCATACTCCACAGCAGGCATCGGTGAGCTCTGACCTAGGAACCGCGTCTAAAGTTTAAGCCGTGCCGCCCAGGGACGTCGAAATGTTTACTCCAGTCAGCTCGGGAATTCCTCGCCGCCAATCAGCTTGCTTGACCGGTTCCCTTGCAGTGCACCTTCTGTTACTGGGAATCATGCTGCAAAGCCCGATGCCGACCTTGCTGGCTCCGGTTCTGCGAACCAGGGGGGAAGGCGGCAGCACACCCACCCCAATCTACTTCGGGGGTCGACGCGGCACTCTCCAAGAGCATCCAGCCCGCCTGGTGTTCTCATCCCGGTCGCCGCGCCATCGAGGTGTTCAGCCACGGCAACTGCCGGACGCCAAACTCGAGCCCGGCAATGACACGAAAGTCGCGCTCGCGTCCCCGGCAGTTTCCGTGGGCTCGCCCTACGGATCGCTGTCCGATGGGCAAAGCAGCGGCTTCGAAATTCGGCCGGCCTTGCCCACGGTTTCCGTCGATCCCATAGTCGAGCCCGATCTCGTTGCGGGCAAAAGCGGTGACGTCGTGGTTGAAATCACGATTGATGCGGCGGGAAACATTGTCGACATGAAAGTGCTCGAGAGCCTCGGGCCAATCGACCAGAAGGTTCTGGCCGCCTTGGCGCAGTGGCACTTTCTTCCCGCGACTCGAGACGGCATGCCCATTGCTTCGAAGCAGGATGTCCATTATCACTTCCCGCGGTAAGGATCGCCCCATCCGCAGGCAATAGAACCGCCATCGCCCTGAGCAGCGCTAGTTTGGGAGTTACGGCTAAGCTGCGTTCCGCGATATCCTCCCAGCCGTCCATCCTCTAGGGCCGCAGCCATCGTCCGCAAAGTCCTCTTTTTGAGGAAAACCGGCTCCCGGGCTCAGCTACAATAGCAAAGACCTAGGAGAACAAGCGCAGGAGATTATGGCCGAGAGCTGGAAACATTGGGAAGGGAGAACCGTCGACGGATTCCCTCTGCGTCGTTATCTAGGTGGTTCTGACCACAGTTGTGTATTCCTGAGCGAGCGAGCCGGGCGGGAACCGCGCGCGGCCGCCATCAAACTGATCCAGGCAAGCACCGCCGACTGGGAATCTCAGGCCGCTTGGTGGAGAGAAATTGCCAAATACCGTCACCCTCATTTGCTTCGGCTCTTCGAATATGGCCGCTGCCAACTGGACGGGAACGAGCTCTTCTACTGCCTGACGGAATACGCCGACGAGAATCTGGCGGAGATTCTTCCCGATCGGCCACTCACGCCGGAACAAGCGGGGGAAATGCTCAGGCCGGTTCTCGAGGCCCTTGCTTATCTCCACAGCCAGGGTTTCGTGCACGGCCATATCAAGCCTTCGAACGTTTTGGCCATCGGCGATCAGGTAAAGCTGTCGAGCGAGAACGCTCGTCCGCTGGGCGAAACGGGTAGAGTTCTCGGCCTGCCTCTTATCTACGCGGCCACCGAGGTGGCAACGGGCGAGTGTTTCTCTCCCGCGCTGGACGTATTGTCCCTCGGAACCCTGCTGGTTGAGGCGCTGACGCAGCGGCCGCCCGTCTGGAGGGGAAGGCAACGGGGGAACCCGGTGCTGCCGAAGACGTTGCCGGCACCATTCCGCCGGATCGCCAGCCACTGTTTGCGCCGCGATCCCAAAGACCGATGGACGGTCCCTCAGATCACCGCGCAGCTCGATCAGCCTGGGAAACAGGCTGCCGTCCGCGCCATGCTGGCAAAGCCCGCCATCATCCTTTCCGGGATTGCGGCCATCGTCCTGCTGTTGGCCATGACCGCGGTCCCCAGGTTGCGTAACCTCCATCGCGAACCCCACGAACGAGCCATCGATTCCTCCCCGGCACCGTCGCGCCCGGTCGAGGAGCCCTCGACGCCGCCGGGCGTTACCAACACCGCAATGATCCGTTCCTCCCCGGACTCTCCGAGCAGCCGATTTGTTTCCGGTGCGGTGACAGAGCAACCGGTGCCAATCGTACCTAAGAGCGCACGCAACACGATTCACGGCAGGATCCTGGTACGACTGAGAGTGGGGGTTGATCCTTCGGGCGATGTAACCACGGCCAGGTTCGAT
The DNA here is from genome assembly GCA_030040855.1 of Terriglobales bacterium. Classification (GTDB taxonomy): domain Bacteria; phylum Acidobacteriota; class Terriglobia; order Terriglobales; family Acidobacteriaceae; genus JAFAGX01. The sequence goes on along the minus strand of JASHSL010000176.1, from coordinate 508 downwards.
TTTCACGGACCCAGCCGATACTTCGCAAAGCTTGCGCTCGAGTCAGCAGAACAGTGGAAATTCTCTCCTCCCCAAATCAACGGGCACGTCACCTCGAGCGAATGGCTTTTGAGTTTCGAATTCAGCAAAGGCGGCACGACCGCACATTCCACGCCCGTGCGTCCTTGATAGCAGGCTGTGGGATTTCGCAATTCCTGGACTCATCCCGTGTTTTGGGTAGATGGGGGCTGGCAGGTGCCCATCCATGAGAGCTGGATTTCAAAAGTCAGCGTGGAAGCGGAGAGTTGAAACCGTGACCGGACCGCGCACCTGGTTGTAGCCCGGATTGTTGATATGCTGCAGATCGCAAGCTACAAAGAAGCCGCGCCAAAGGTGCGCGGTGTAGAAACCTTCGACGATTTTTTCCGTTCCGTAGGTTAGGCCGCCATCGCCGAGCAAAAAGCCCAGTCCGCCGAGAGCGAGATACTGCTGATGGGCGGCGACGATCGCGTTGGTAACGAAGGCAGCG
>JASHSL010000175.1 GCA_030040855.1 Terriglobales bacterium | reverse complement strand
ACGAGCGTTCCTTTTCGCCTTCATCTTGGACTTTACCAGGATGAGACTGCGGAGCTTTGCCAGTGGCACATTGGCGAAGCCCATTATCTTGAAGCATGGGGAGACGCTCGCGCCTACGACGGCACGGTGACGATCCAGCAGCCCCTGATTGCTCCCTTGTATAACAGTAAGAGCGCATACGAGCTCATGGCGCTGCTGGCAGGTCAGTCGGAGGCAACCGGCTATGAAATCGTGCGCGGCTACTGGCAGAAGCAGCATTCCGGCGCCGATTTCGATGGGTTCTGGAGTAAGGCGCTGCACGACGGATGGGTTGAAGGCACGACATTTTTATCCAAGCAGGTCCCCCTCCCGTCGGCCAGCCTGGCTGCGCCCGAAGAGCCCGCGCAGGGAATTGAGATCAACTTTCGCCGCGACCCTTCGGTTTATGACGGCTGCTTCGCAAACAATGGGTGGCTGCAGGAATTACCCAAGCCGTTGACCAAGATGACCTGGGACAACCCCGTGCTGATCGGGCCCCCAATGGCGGAGCGATTGGGGCTTAAGACCGAAGATATGATCAGTTTGGAACTGAATGGGAAAACCCGGATCGCACCGGTGTGGATTCAGGCCGGGCATGTCGACAATGCTGTCACGGTTTTCCTCGGGTACGGTCGCCGCCGTGCGGGTCGCGTCGGAACCGGGGCGGGTTTTGACTTTTATCCCCTGCGCTCGAGCGGAAAGCCATGGTTCTCGACCGGCTTGAAGATCCAAAAAACCGGGGCGAGTTATCTCCTGGCCTCCACCCAGGGTTACCAAACCATGGACACACCGAACGGGGATACGCGACCCCTGGTACGCACCCGCAGCCTGGACGAGTACCACCAAGAACCTGATTTCGCCCAAGAAGGGAAGCCTCCGGCTTCTCTGACCCTCTATCCCGGCTATCAGGCCCAATATGAAAAAGAGCCCTATGAGTGGGGCATGGTGATCGATCTCAATGCTTGCGTAGGGTGCAACAACTGCATTCTCGCCTGTCAATCCGAGAACAACATCCCGGTGGTGGGCAAGGAACAATGCAACAAAGGACGCCACATGCACTGGCTGCGGGTGGACGTCTATTACGAAGGCGATCGCGACCATCCCAAGGCTTACTTCCAACCCGTTCCCTGCATGCAGTGTGAGAACGCACCTTGCGAGCTGGTCTGCCCCGTGGGCGCCACCGTGCACAGCACCGAAGGCCTGAACGATATGGTGTACAACCGTTGCGTCGGCACCCGTTATTGCTCCAATAATTGTCCCTACAAGGTCCGGCGCTTCAATTTTCTGCTCTTCCAGGATTGGGAAACTCCGCAATACAAGATGATGCGGAACCCCAACGTCACCGTGCGCAGCCGTGGCGTGATGGAGAAGTGTACCTACTGCGTGCAGCGCATTAGCCAGCATCGCATCGATGCCGAGCGCGAGAACCGCAAGATCCGGGATCTCGAGCTGCAAACCGCCTGCCAGCAATCCTGTCCAGCCGGCGCCATTATCTTCGGCAACATCAACGATCCCGACAGCCAAGTTTCACGGCTCAAGGCGAAGAATCGAAATTACGGTCTACTCGACGATCTCAACACCCGGCCACGCACCACGTACTTGGCCGAGATTCGCAACCCCAATTCGGAAGTGGAGAACTGACGGGAGCACCTTCAACATGGATCGTCCAAGCGAAGAAATCCTTCCCCAGCAACCGCCAGTGATCGAGCCCGGGTATACCTTTGCCACCATCACCGACAAGATTAGCTCGATCGTCCTCACGCGACCGGTTTCGAATGGTTGGTTAATCGGATTCGGGATTTCGTTTCTGATCGTCATGGTCTTTCTGTACGCCGTTGGCTATCTGTTTGTTCGCGGGGTGGGCATTTGGGGCGTGAACATTCCCGTCGGTTGGGGATTTGCCATCGTGAACTTCGTGTGGTGGATCGGAATCGGTCATGCCGGAACTTTGATTTCCGCCATTCTGCTGCTGCTGCGCCAAGCCTGGCGAAACTCCATCAACCGTTTCGCCGAGGCCATGACCATTTTTGCCGTGGCTTGTGCCGGAATGTTCCCTCTGTTGCATCTGGGGCGGCCCTGGTTGTTTTATTGGTTGTTTCCGTATCCCAACACGATGAAATATTGGCCGCAATTTCGCAGCCCATTGGTTTGGGACGTTTTTGCCGTATCCACCTACGCCACGACATCGCTGCTGTTCTGGTTCGTAGGTTTGATTCCCGACCTTGCGACCCTGCGTGACCGCGCCGAAAATCGGGCGGCGCAAATTGTTTATGGGATCCTCGCCATGGGATGGCGGGGTTCCGCCCGGCACTGGAGCCGCTACGAGACCGCCTACCTGCTGCTCGCCGGACTTGCCACACCGCTTGTGCTCTCGGTCCACACTGTGGTCAGCTTTGATTTTGCCATCGGCATCGTACCTGGCTGGCATACGACCATCTTCCCTCCCTATTTCGTCGCCGGGGCCATCTATTCGGGTTTCGCCATGGTTTTGATCCTGGCCATCCCCATTCGCAGGTTTTACGGCCTGGAGGATTTCATCACCGAACGCCACCTCGAGAATTCCGCCAAGGTGATGCTGGCGACCGGTTTGATTGTGGCCTACGGATACGGCATGGAAGCCTTCATGGGCTGGTATAGCGGCAACCGCTACGACTCGTTTCTCCTGTGGAATCGCCTGCACGGACCCTATCACGTTTGGTATCTGTTGCTGCTCGCGGCCAATATTTTCATTCCCCAGGTCCTTTGGATTCGCAAGCTGCGAACCAACCCGCTTGCCCTGTTCCTGATTTCCGGGGTGATCCTGACCGGCATGTGGCTCGAGCGCTTCATCATCGTGGTGGTTAGTTTGCATCGCGACTTCCTCGATTCTTCCTGGGGCATGTATTATCCAACCCGCTGGGACTGGGTGACCTACATCGGTACCCTGGGCTTCTTCACCGCCTGTATGTTCTTATTCCTGCGCCTGCTGCCAGGCATTTCCATCTTTGAAATGCGGACCCTGCTCCCCGAAGCCGAGGTGAAGTCGCGATGAAGCGTGCGCCAGTCTATGGTTTGATGGCAGAGTTTGATTCGCCCACGGAGCTGGTGGTCGCGGCGCGGAAGACGTACGCCGCCGGATACAAGAGGATTGACGCCTACAGCCCTTTCCCCGTCGAGGAGCTCGCCGAAGCCATCGGCTTCGACCACAATGGCGTGCCCTTCGTCGTCCTAGTGGGGGGAATCCTGGGATGCCTGGGTGGCTATCTGATGCAGTGGTGGATTGCGACCGTGAGCTACCCCGTCAATGTGGGGGGGCGACCCTACCACTCCGCTCCTGCCTTTATCGTGGTCACGTTCGAGATGACCATCTTGTGTGCCGTCCTGGCCGCCGTCTTCGGCATGTTGGCCTTGAACGGCCTGCCCATGCCCTATCACCCGGTATTCAACGTGCCACGGTTTCGCTTCGCGACCAAGGATCGGTTCTTCTTGATCGTGTTCTCTTCCGATCCGAAGTACACGAGCACCGGAACCCACGTCTTTCTTGAGAGTCTCTCCCCACGCTCAATTTCGGAGGTTCCGAGTTAGACGATGCGCGCCTTCCAAAAACTGTCGCCGCTCGGATTCGCTTGCATCCTGCTTTTGGCGGGTTGCCGTCAGGACATGCACGATCAACCCCGCTTCAAGCCTCTTGCCAAGAGCGATTTTTACCCCGACTTGCGTTCGGCTCGTCCTCCGGTCGAGGGAACCGTCGCACGCGGCCAACTGCAGGAGGACAGCTACTCTTATAGCGGCAAAATCGGGAGTAACCCCGGCGACTACATGCCCTTTCCCGTGACCGAGGAAGTGCTGGAGCGCGGGCACGAGCGCTTTGACATTTATTGCTCCCCCTGCCATTCGCGTCTAGGGGACGGCCGCGGGATGATCGTGCAGCGTGGATTTCGCGCTCCGCCTTCCTATCACACCGAACGGCTGCGCAACGCGCCCCTGGGATATTTCTTCGATGTAATGACCCACGGATTCGGTGCGATGCCGGGGTACGCTTCGCAGATCCCGCCGCGCGATCGCTGGGCCATCGTGGCTTATATTCGAGCCTTGCAGCTGAGCCAGCACGCCACTCTATCCGACGTGCCCGCCGGAGAGAACATTCCATCTGCGCCACCGGTCTTTCGCGGCGACCCCGGCTCGGGTGCGACTTTGCCGGAGCTGATGCCGGCGGAGAGAGCCGGAGGGGAGGAGACGCGATGAGTACGTTCGGTGTCGAGAACCGCGCGACCATGGCGCCTCCGGTGGCGCGGAGCATCGAGACCCGCTCGCTCCTCGTGGGCGTGGTCTTTTCTGGGATTGCCATCGTGGGCTGGTTTCTGCGTCCCGACGAGTTCTTCCGCGGCTACCTGTTGGCGTTCATGGCATGGCTCGGGGTGACGCTCGGATCGATGGCAATTCTCATGGTTCGTCACCTTACGGGCGGTGGTTGGGGAATGGTGATTCGCCGCATCTTGGGTGCCGCAATGCGCTGCATTCCGCTCATGACTGTTTTGTTCATCCCCATCCTGTTAGGGCTTCCGCGACTGTATCCATGGGCTCGTGATCTCAGCACCATCGCCGATCCCCACCTGCGGCAGCACGTCGAGGAGCTTACGAAATCCTATCTCTCCACCCATGGCGTGATCCTTCGTGCGGCAATTTATTTCTCCATCTGGAACCTCTTGTCGTTCCTTCTGACCCGGTGGTCGCGGGAGCAGGACCGGCCGAACCCGCGAGATAACAGCTCGCGGTTCCGAGCCGTGAGCGGACCGGGCTTGATCCTTTACGCATTCAGCCTTTCCTTTGCTGCCATTGACTGGGTCATGTCGATCGACCCCAGCTGGATTTCGACGATCTACGGTTTGATGTTGCTGATTGGCGAGTTGCTCTCCGGCATGTGCTTTGCCGTGGTCGTTGAGCGCATTCTGGTGAAGTATGAACCGATGTCGGAGTGGCTGAAGCCTGACTATGTGCACGATCACGGCAACTGGATGCTGACCTTCGTCATGGTTTGGGCCTATTTCTGCTTCTCCCAGTTGCTCATCATCTGGGCGGGAAACTTGCCGGATGAGATCACCTGGTACTTCCGGCGTTTTCACGGCGGCTGGTCGGCCGTTGGCATCGCCCTGATTTTCTTCCATTTTGTCGTGCCCTTTCTGATTTTGCTCTCACGCCCTTTCAAACGGGATATCAGGAAACTGGTCTGGCTGGCAGTGTGGTTACTCGTGATGCGCTGGGTGGATCTCGTTTGGATCATCGAGCCGAACTTCTCCCCGACCCTGACTTTGAACTGGGCCGACATCATCTTGCCCATCGCGATGGGTGGCTTGTGGATGTGGTTTTATTTTCATAACCTGAATCAGATGCCGTTACTTCCGATGTATGACCCCGAAGCTCGCGAGGTTTTGGTGCCGGCCCATGAATGATGAAAGCAAGCACTCGCAGACGGATCAAGAGTTGGAGTTCGAGCGCCAGGACCTGCGCCCGCGCGCCGTCTACGCTTTTCTCATCGGCCTCGCGATCGCTGGCATCTTGGTTTATTTCGCACTGTGGGGGCTCTATGACGTTCTCGATGCTTATCAAAAGCGCCATCAGCCACCGCAAAATCCTCTGGTCGCTCCCGAGACAGATACGCGGCGCGTTTTACCCGAAACCATCGCCAAGTTCCCGCAGCCGCGTTTAGAGACAAACGAACGCCTGGAGATCAACGAGTTTCGCTTGCAGGAGGAGCAAACCTTATTTAGTTATGGCTGGGTCGATCAGCAAGCTGGGATTGTCCGCATTCCCATCGACCGGGCCATGGACTTGATCGCCCAGCGTGGCCTGCCGACGACACCGAGAGTAGGTACGGTCCCGCCCTCTGAGGTGAACGTAGTAAACCAGGCGGCCCGGCGCGCAGACATAAGCAATCTGCCGGGCACCAGCCAGCCGCCCGCGGAAAAGGCCAAGAAACCGTGAACAGCTTACTACGAGAGGGCCTTTTCCCCGGCTTTGCAAGACATCTGCGGGTGGCGTCTTCCCGAGTGTGCTCATCCCCCCAGCCAACCTGGGTTGGAGAGGCCGGGCGGGATCAGCCCCGGATTTCAATCAGGGTGCAGAGGGAGGTAGAGAGCCTGGCAGTTCTCCTGCTGGGGATGATGCTGGTTACGGTGCCGGCGGCCTGGGGACAGGGTATGACGCAAGGCATCGTGTCGCCACCGGCAAATCTTCGTCCGCCGGGACTGAAGCACGTCGGTATCGAGCAGCATTTGAACCAGCAGATTCCGCCGCGTCTTCAGTTTCGAGACGAAACCGGGAAGCCGGTCGAACTGGGGGACTACTTCGGCTCCAAGCCGCTGATTTTGACCCTCGTTTATTACCAGTGCCCCATGCTGTGCGGGGAGGTTTTGCAGGGTCTCGCGAGTGCATTGCGCATCTTGAATTTCGACGTCGGACGGGAGTTCGATGTCCTCACGGTCAGCTTTGATCCCAAGGAGACGCCGGAGATGGCGGCGGCCAAGAAAGCAACATTGCTGCAACAATATGGGCGCCCGGGCGCGGCCGAGGGTTGGCATTTCCTCACCGGAGCTCAGGCCGCGATCGACGGGCTGACCAAGGCTGCCGGTTTCGAATACGAATACGATCCCAAAACCCAGCAATTCGCCCATGCCACGGCCATCATGGTCCTGACCCCGCAAGGACGGATTGCGCAGTATTACTACGGGGTGGAATATGCGCCCCGGGACTTGCGCCTGGGGTTAGTCCAGGCGTCCGAGAACAAGATCGGGAGCGTGGTCGACCAAGTCTTGCTCTACTGCTATCACTACGACCCGGACCAGGGGAAATATGGGGTCATCATCAGCCGGATTTTGAAGCTAGCGGCTGCGGCCACCATCGTCTTGCTCGGCACATTCTTGATCGCAATGTTCCGCCTAGGCTCGGTGATAGAACAGCGGCACAAGAAAGAGAACTCGCAGAGCTATGTTTGACAACTTTCCACTTTGGCCGGTGCCGGCGTCTTCGGGAGCAGGGAATGTCGACGCACTTTTCATTTTCCTGGTGCTGCTGGCTGGGTTCATGTGTCTGGCGATCTTCACTTTGATTGTCGTGTTCGCGGTGAAATTTCGCTATCGCCGCGGACACCGGGCAGAGCAAATCGAAGGCTCCGTTCCCCTCGAGGTGACCTGGTCGGCCGTACCCCTCGCCATCTTTATGGTCATTTTTGTCTGGGGTGCGGTCATTTTCTTTCGGGAGCGTACCCCACCCCGCGAGGCAGATGCAGTCTATGTGGTTGCCAAGCAGTGGATGTGGAAGCTTGAGCACGAGCAGGGCCAGAAAGAGATTAACGAATTGCGTGTGCCGGTCGGCCGTGACATCAAGCTCATCATGACTTCCCAGGACGTTATTCACAGCTTTTATGTTCCTGCATTTCGCATTAAGCAGGATGTACTCCCGGGACGCTACACCACTGCCTGGTTCCACGCCACCCGGCCCGGGGTGTATCACCTGTTCTGCGCCGAATATTGCGGAACGGAACACTCGGGCATGATCGGGCAGGTAGTCGTGCTAGAGCCGGCGCAGTATGAGGCATGGCTTGCGGGCGGCAGTACATTCGGATCGCTTGCCGCCAATGGGGAAAGTCTTTTCCGGCAACTTGGGTGTCCGACCTGTCACCGTTCCGATATCCAGGGTCGGGGACCCAATCTGGTGGGAATTTTTGGCAAACCGGTGCAGCTCGAAGACGGCCGGACGGTCATGGCCGATGAAAACTATATCCGGGAATCCATTCTGAGTCCCAATGCAAAGATCGTAAGCGGCTTTAAGCCCATCATGCCGACTTTTCAAGGGCTGGTCGACGAAGACCAAGTGACCGCACTCATCGCCTACATCAAATCGTTGAGTCGTTCGCCCGAGGGAGCGGCGGGCCCAGCTAAGCCGGCACCTGGGACGTAAAGGGCAAGAGGTAAGAGAGAGTATGGCAAGCACAGCAATTCCCGTCGAACGCGAGCACTATCTCAATACCGATTACGGCATACGTTCGTGGCTGTTCACCACCGACCACAAGCGCATCGCCTTGTTGTATCTGGTTACGATCACGGTGTTTTTCTTCATTGGAGGCTTCTTTGCCCTGCTGATCCGCTTGGAGCTCCTCACCCCGGCAGGGGATCTGGTGCTGGCGGACACCTACAACAAGCTCTTCACCATGCATGGCCAGGTGATGATCTTCTTTTTCCTGATTCCATCGATTCCCGCCGTGCTGGGGAATTTTCTCGTGCCCATGATGGTTGGCGCGAAAGACCTCGCCTTTCCCCGCATCAATCTTCTGAGCTGGTATTTGCTGGTGGCGGCCGGCATTGTGATGTTGCACACCATCATCACCGGCGGAGTGGATTCGGGGTGGACCTTCTATACCCCGTTCAGCACGGCATTCAGCAACACCAAGGTCATCGAAGCGGGCTTAGCCATTTTCATCGCCGGGTTCTCCTCGATTCTCACCGGTTTGAACTTCGTGGTTACGATCCATCGCATGCGCGCCCCAGGCTTGACCTGGTCGCGTCTTCCGCTGTTTATCTGGGCGCATTACGCGACCAGCATCATCCAGCTCCTGGGAACGCCAGTATTAGCCATCACCTTATTGCTCGTGGTCTTCGAGCGCGCCTTCCATCTGGGGATTTTCGATCCCACCCGGGGCGGCGATCCGCTGCTCTTTCAGCATCTTTTTTGGTTCTATTCCCATCCTGCCGTCTACATCATGATTTTGCCCGCGATGGGCGTGGTCGCGGAAATTATCCCGTGTTTCTCCCGCAAGCGGATCTTTGGCTACAGTGCGGTTGCCATGTCCAGCATTGCCATCGCCGTGTTTGGCTTCTTAGTCTGGGCCCACCACATGTTCGTGGCAGGAATTTCCCTGTACTCGGCCATGATTTTTTCAATTCTCAGTTATCTGGTTGCCGTCCCCTCCGCGATTAAGGTCTTCAATTGGACCGCCACCATGTACAAGGGCTCGATCCACTTCGACACTCCCATGCTCTACGCCATGGGTTTTATCGGATTGTTCACCATGGGCGGGCTTACGGGCTTATTCCTGGCTGCTTTGGGTATCGATGTGCACGTCACCGATACCTACTTTGTGATCGCCCACTTCCACTACATTATGGTCGGGGGGGCGGTGATGGGATATCTCGGGGGCTTGCATTTTTGGTGGCCGAAGATCTCCGGACGGTTGTATCCGGAATGGTTAGGCAAGTTTGCCGCGCTGACCGTGTTTCTCGGTTTCAATCTTACTTTCTTCCCCCAATTCATTCTCGGCTACCTGGGCATGCCGCGGCGCTACTGGGAGTATCCTCCGGAGTTCCAGGTCCTGAACGTACTCTCGACCGCCGGTTCTACCATCCTGGCGGTAGGATATGTTCTGCCCATGATTTACTTCCTGTGGTCCATGCGATACGGCAAGATTGCCGACGCCAATCCCTGGGGGGCAGCCGGACTGGAATGGAAGACGGCGTCTCCACCGCCTACCGACAACTTTCGAGAGATTCCAGAAGTGAGTTGGGAAGCCTACAACTACGACGAGATTCCTGCGCCCGCGGAGGTGCCGGTTGGCCGATAGCTCCCTCGCAGTCGAACACCAGGAAGGACTCGACCATCAGTTCGTGGATCGCGAGCAGCAACGCAACGCCGCATCCCTGGGCATGTGGGTATTCTTGGGGACGGAAGTCATGTTTTTCGGCGGCATGTTTTGCGCTTACCTCATCTACCGTTACTGGTACTACAACGAATTCGCCGCCGGAAGTCGCAGCTTGGACATTGTGCTGGGCACGACGAACACCGCCGTGCTGATTTGCAGCAGTTTGACCGTGGCGCTGGGCGTTCGGGCGGCGCAGATGGGCAAGCGCAGGCTACTGCTTCTGCTTCTGCTTGCAACCCTCGTCTTCGGCCTCGGCTTCCTGGTCATCAAAGGGGTCGAGTGGCACGACAAGTACGTGGAGCACCACATTCCCGGCCCTTCTTTCAACGCCGAAGAACTGATCCGGAAAAATCCAGAACTGCACATCGATCCCGCACCCACGCAAATCTACTTTTCGCTGTACTTTGCCATGACCGGCTTGCACGCCTTGCACATGGTCGTCGGCGTAGGCATCTTCTGTTTTTTGACCTATTACGCTTGGAAAGGACGCTATACGCCGGAATATCACACTCCGGTTGAAATCGGGGGATTGTACTGGCACTTCGTAGACATCATTTGGATCTATCTGTTTCCTTTGCTCTATTTGATCGACCGAAAACGTTGAAGTGAGCTGCCATGTCTGAGCCAATCCTTTCCACGAAGCTGTACGTCGGAATCTGGGCCACCCTCATATGTCTGACCGTGATCACGGCCAGCGTAGCTTTTGTCGACTTGGGTCCGTTCAACACCGTGGTGGCGCTGGTGATTGCCACGCTCAAAGCTCTGCTCGTAGTTCTGTTTTTCATGCATGTAAAATACGCGAGCGAAAAGCTGACGAAGATGGTCATTATCGCCACCCTGTTCTGGCTTTTGATCCTGCTGTTCCTGAGCCTTGCCGACTACGGCACGCGCGCCATGACTCGTACCTGATTCGAACCGACAGATTCCCCCTGCTGGCTTCGATCGACGGGCCACGAGAATGCCGTGCGGCATGCGATGGTGGTGCTGGGGTTGGGTATAATTCGGAGGACCGAAGCTCTCACCATGGTGGTCACGGGCGCCGCACGGCGATTCCAGCCGTTGCCACGGTGGGCGAACAAAAAAACTGACGAGCAGACCCAGTGACCAGCCACCCCGGCTTCAGCCAGAACTTTGCCGAGCTCGCCCGCGCCGCCAAATCCTCAGTCGTCGATGCACCCCGACTCGAGGCGGCCCTTCGTCGCCAGGTTCGCGGACCCGTCCGATTCGACCCGGGGAGCCGGGCTCTCTACGCCACCGACGGTTCGAATTATCGCCAGGTTCCCATCGGGGTTGTGCTGCCGCGTGACCGCGACGATGTTATTGCCAGCGTGGCGACGGCCCGCGAATTTGGCGCTCCTATTCTTTGCCGGGGTGGCGGGACCTCGCTGGCTGGACAGTGCACCAACGTCGCCGTGGTCCTCGACTTTTCAAAGTACATGGCGGCCATCCTTGAGATTGATCCCGGCAGGCGTATCGCGCGCGTCGAGCCAGGGGTGATTCTCGATGATCTCCGCGCTGCTGCCGAGCGGCACCACCTGACCTACGGCCCCGACCCGGCAACCCACGATCACTGCACGCTCGGGGGCATGATTGGCAACAACTCTTGCGGCGTGCACTCGGTCATGGCGGGGAAGACCGACGAAAACATCGAAGAGCTGGAAATTTTGACCTATGACGGCCTGCGCATGAGAGTGGGCCAAACCAGCCATGCCGCGTTCGAGGAGATTCTGCGCGAGGGCGGCCGTCGTGCCCGGATCTATGCCGGTCTGCGAGCGCTGGTGGATCACTATGGCGATCAGGTGCGCAAGCGCTATCCCCAGATTCCCCGGCGCGTTTCCGGATACAATCTCAATTATCTGTTGCCGGAAAGCGGGTTTCATGTCGCCCGCGCCCTGGTAGGCTCAGAAGGAACTTGCGCCACCGTGCTCGAAGCCACCTGTCGGCTGGTGGAGAGCCCCCCCGCCCGCGTGCTGCTTGTCATTGCCTATCCCGACGTGTATCGCTGCGCCGATTGCGTACCCGAAATCATGGTCTACCAACCCATTGGCCTCGAAGGAATGGACCGTCTCCTGGTCGACTTTACCCGGCGCAAAGGCCGCAGCGCCAACGGGCTAGGGTTGCTTCCTGAGGGAGGCGGCTGGCTGCTCGCTGAATTCGGAGCCGACAGCCGGGCGGGTGCCGAATCCGAGGCGCGCAAGCTGATGGATTCGCTTTCTCGAAGTTCCAACCCTCCCCAGATGCGCCTGTTCGTCGAGCCGGAGCAAGCAAGACAGATCTGGGAGGTACGGGAGA
>JASHSL010000174.1 GCA_030040855.1 Terriglobales bacterium | reverse complement strand
ATTGCTTATCTCGCCCATCGCGAAAATCGCAATATCGCTAGTCGTGGCCTGGATGAGTTCGATCGCATCAAGGGCGCGCTGGAGATTCTCCGGGTGCAGATCGACGACCACGACCTCGGCGCGCTGGTCTTGAATCTGGCGGATAATCCAATCCGTGGCACTCTGTGGAAACGCTGGATGGCTGAACACGATCCTGGCCACACGGGTGGCTTCCACACGATTCTGGATGGGTAGTTGCTGCTCCCGATGTTCCGTGAGGATGGCAACCGCTATACCACGCATGGCTGAGTTCTCCTTTCCATCACTTTGCATGGGTGGTGAAACCTCCTCCGAACCAAGGCGGCGTCATCTGCTGCCACTCTTAGCACGAATGTTCTTGGGCCAACCGTTCACACCTCCATCTGGGACTCGAACGGAGCGCGCCGACGCGCGACGGTCGCCTGTGAGGCTTGTGGAACCCCATCTGCCCTCCGTGCCCCAGAATAGGGACTCGGCAGAATTATAAGCCTGGTTGCGAGTTCACCGAGCCCCGGTCCCGAGATCATGACAGCTCCACGATTGACAGCTAAACCTGTGGGACAGTGGGAAAAGTTTGGTTTTGCTCCGAGCCACGCCTCGCCTTCAACGGCGTCAAGCAGCTCGGGTTTCGCTCCGGCAATTGGTTGAGCGCGGACCAAAGTTCCGAAATACTGCGACGTGCTTGTGGAGATAGCCGCCGTGCCAAGCGAGACTACGCGATGCTGGCCATGCTGATTGGTTGTGGCCTTCGCAGATCAGAGCTGGTCAGCTTGGAGCTGCTATGGCTGAACCTGGCAAGCTCTGTTTCGTAGCCCGACAGCAGCTGATGTTCTCTACTGGCCTGCCCGGGTGGCCCTGTTCCTGCTCTTTCGAAACCTCCCTGCACGCCATCAGTCTTGGGATCTCTACGCCTGAAAATTAAGACCAGTGTTCTACTCCGGGCACTTCGCCCAAAACAGCCGCTTCTCAACCCCTCTCAAATGTCAAACGTGCATAGATTCCGAAATGGCTGACTTGAGGCTGGCTAGATTGCGCAACTGCAGAGTGAGTGCTAATGTGTGTGCCGCAACGGGGAACCCCTTGGGGGAGGCGCGACCGGGACCGACCAGGATTTGGGTTCATTCTGACATTGGTTTCAAGAGCTTGTGGCGAATGCCGAGGCTCGAAGTCAAGACAGAGCCGTACAGCGGCAGCAGGAGCGAGATATGAAGACCAGTTTGATGAGCGAATTGCAACACACGTTGATGCTGACGTTGGTGTCATTCGTAGCATTTGCTATGGCTAACGAAGTGCATAACCCACTCTCCGCACATGTAGAGATCAGTGCAGTGCAGATTTACAGCGGAAAGCCGTTACCGAAGCCAACCAAGATCTTAGTATACGACTTTGCAATTTCTCCCGAGGACGTCCAGGTAGACGAGAGTCAGCAGATCCGTCTGCGCCACCTGATCAAAGGAGACGAGAATCCTCAGAAAGTTGGGGAAAATGCGGTGGATGAACTTGCGAAAGAACTGGTGAAGTCTCTGAAGAAGACCGGGATCCCCGTAGCACGCGCGAAAGACTCCGTGATGCCGCCCGCCGATGCGTTGCTGGTGAAGGGAGCATTCCTGGCCGTGAAGGAGGGAGATAAGGCTGAGCGGGTTGTAATGGGGATGGGCGCTGGTTCGGCCGAAGTCAAGACAAAGGTTGAAGTGAACTTTAAGCCGGCGGGCGACCCCGTGCAGGTGTCGGCATTCCAGACGGATACGACGCTGGCAAACAATGTGGGGGCCGGCGTTCCGATCGCGGCTGGAGCGAACCCTGCAGCCGTTGTTGCAAAATCAAAGGTCACAGACCGCAAGAAGACCGTCAGCGCCTACGCATCGAAAACAGCGGACGCCGCCGCGAAGCAGATTACTTCGACCATGGCAGAACTCGGCTGGATCAAGCTGGACAGTAAAGGGAAGGTCGTGCCCTAGCGGCGAGTCCCAACCAAACTGGGGCCGCTCCGCTTTTGAAAAGCAATCCACCGGGGATCCGCGAGGGCGCAACTGGATAGCACTGCGGCTTCGGTGAGTATCAGCCAAGCACAGGTCGGCGAAGCGCGAAGCGCACTCGCCTATTGCTGGTTACGCGTCCCATTCGATGGCTGGATCGTGAAGCGCACCGTGGACAAGGGCAGCCTGGCGGGACCTGCAACCAATGGCTTCACCATCGCCGATCTTCAAGCCGTGAAGGCGGTGTTCGGAATCCCCGACACGATGATCGCAAAGTTGCAGCGTGGGCAAGCAGTTGAGCTTTCAACTGATGCGGTAGCCCAACCGGTGCCTGTGATGTAGGCGCTGTTCGTGCTGGATTTGAAGATTCTGAAGTGGGACACCAAACCGGAACAGGTGGCACCAACTGCCGTACCGGAGCGGCTGCCTCTGGTGTCGAGATGACCGAGTTTCTGACTGGGCGGTATTCGTGGAACTCGAGCGAGCTTAGTTCCCTGCAACTCGCCCTTGAGGAAGATTTCGGTTTTCCGTCAGTTCCAAGCAACCGGTCACTTCTTCGCCAAATCCCTCGACGCGAGGCGAGGCCGTTAGGTTCACGGCGAAGGTCACGTCGCCGAGGGTGCTGCCGAGAGGTCGGGTGACCTTCATGGCAGGTACCCAGATGCTGGGAACGGTCGAGCTCAGCGGCGGCCAAGCAACGCTGGGCACTTCATCGCTTCCCGCAGGATCAACCCAAGTGACAGTGCTATAGAACGGAGACTCGAACATCGCGGGCAGTTCGGCATCGGTCACACAGGTGGTGCAACCGTAGACATGGTCGCCACAGCCTAGGTGTTGGTCAAGCAGAGGTGCACGAAACCGGCGACCTGGTGTGTTGGGCCGGACGTGGACGAGCGAGACGGGACAGTCAACGTGATTCCTCGCAGTGCGCGCCTCGAGCAGTGTCAAAAGGGAGTCCATCGCCCGCCTGCCTCCCCCTCCCT
This sequence comes from Terriglobales bacterium, assembly GCA_030040855.1. Taxonomy (GTDB): domain Bacteria; phylum Acidobacteriota; class Terriglobia; order Terriglobales; family Acidobacteriaceae; genus JAFAGX01. The sequence continues at coordinate 5,931 of JASHSL010000174.1, read as the reverse complement.
CAAGTGCTTTCTTGGGTTCAAGTACACCGGTTGAGACGACCTGGCCGTTAATCCCCCTTTCCATTCAATGCCGCCCACGAGAACCGGCTGGTAAGACGCGCGAATCATTTATGGCGGTTTCCGAATCAAACCAACCGGGGTCATTGGAGACATCGTGTCGGATCCTTTATACCTAAGTCTTTGGTTTCCAACCTTCGAGTTGGACGATATGCTCCCGCGCGCTTTGTCGGTTCTGCGCGCTTTTCCGTTTTCGGTTCAGCAACCTGGGATCGCATATGTCGCACTGCATCCGGTTTCATGGAACGAAGCCACAATCCTCGAACGGCGCTTCAACCCCGGGATCCGGCCGGAGGAAGCGGTGGTCGTCGCGGCCGATCTGCTTCACGAGGATTATGCCTATGTCTTCGAGGCTGCCTGGGATCTGTGGGTCTTGGACCCGAAGCAAAATCAGTGGATCTTGAAACCTTCACCCGTAAGCATAGCAGTGCAGGGTGAAGAGTTTGAAGATGGGGCTTACCAACAAGATGGCCATATCCGGGTTGATTTTGGTCTGGATTCCCCTTTTCTGCAAGAAACCGTCCAACTGACCAGTGAGGCAGAGTCGCGGGTTCGCGCCAACATACAGAAATTGGTGGATTTCACCACCCGGGCAGAGAAGAATTCCGGCTCTAATTCACGCCTTCTTTGGTCCGAGTCGGAGGAGAACCTAGCTCAGAAGTTGATTGCTCGTTTGCAAAAGGTCCACTAGCCTCTCCCCTCTCGGCGACGGCGGCCCTATCCGCTCATCTTGGAGGCCTCGATGCAATCAACCGTCCGCGATTGAGATCCACCCACCCTCTTGCTTTGGCTGGCTCTTATTTGGTCCGGTCCGAGTCGGCCTGCAGTTTGTCGCGGGCGCCGGCCTGCGCGGCGGCCAGACGCGCGGTCAGCACGCGGAACGGCGAGCAAGCGACGTAGTCCATTCCGACCTGGTGGCAAAATTCGATCGAGTTTGGATCTCCGCCGTGTTCGCCGCAGATGCCCACCTCCAGATGCGGGCGGGTCTTGCGGCCACGCTCGATTCCGATCCGCACCAGTTCCCCTACCCCCTCACGATCAATCACGGCGAAGGGGTCCTGCTTGAGAATGCCCTCTGCCAGATAGGTGGGCAGGACCTTATTGATGTCATCCCGTGAAAACCCGAAGGTGGTCTGCGTCAGGTCATTCGTGCCGAAACTAAAGAACTCGGCTTCTTGGGCAATTTCCCCGGCGACCAAGGCTGCCCGTGGCAGCTCGATCATGGTACCCACCAGGTAATGGACGGTCTTCCCTTTTTCCTTGAAGACCTCGTCTGCAACCCGCCGGACGATCGCAGCCTGATTCACGAGCTCTTTCAGCGTGGCCGTGAGGGGAATCATCACTTCCGCGTGAGTTTTGATGCCCTCTTTCTCCACCTCAACCGCGGCCTCAAAGATGGCTCGCGCCTGCATTTCGGTGATTTCGGGATAGGTAATTCCCAAGCGGCAGCCGCGATGTCCCAGCATAGGATTGAACTCGTGCAGTTCCTCTACACGCTGCAAAAGAGTCTTGAGCGTTTTGAGCTTCGGTGATTTTGGCCGGGCGGCTTCGAGCAGGGCGATCTCTACCATCAGCTCCTCGCGCTTGGGCAGGAACTCGTGCAATGGCGGATCCAGCAAGCGAATGGTGACCGGCAGGCCATCCATGACGCGAAACAGTCCGGCAAAATCAGAGCGCTGCATGGGGAGAAGCTTTTTCAGCGCCGCCCGACGGTCCTTTTCATTTTTCGCCATGATCATGGCTCGCATGTGGGGAATGCGCTTGGGAGCAAAAAACATGTGTTCGGTACGACACAGGCCGATACCTTCCGCCCCGAACTCGCGAGCCTTCTCCGCGTCGCGAGGAATGTCAGCGTTAGCCCGGACTCCGAGCTTGCGGAAGGGCTCAGCCCACTTCATGAATCCTGCGAGCTTGGCCAGATTCTCCGGGTCGGGCGGAAGCAGCCGCTTCCTCCCCTTCAAGACGCGGCCCGTGCTGCCATCGAGGGTGATCCAGTCTCCTTCCTTCAACACTTGACCGCGAGCCCGCAGTTGGCGGGTTCGCTCATCGATGGCGATTTCACCGGCACCCGCCACACAGCACTTTCCCATGCCGCGGGTGACGACCGCCGCGTGACTGGTCATGCCCCCTTGGGAGGTGAGAATGCCGGCGGCAACTTCGATCCCGTGAATGTCCTCAGGCGTAGTCTCGGCACGAACCAGGATCACCGGCTGCTTTTGAGCACCGTGGCCTGCCTTTTCGACGGCATCATCCGCGGTAAACACAATCTGACCCACGGCCGCGCCGGGAGACGCGGGCAAGCCATGGGCCGTGAGCACGTCCTCGGGCTTCACGTCCTTTTCGTCGAGCCGTGGCACCAGGAAATCCACGACTTGATTGGGCTCGACCCGGAAGATCGCTTCTTCCTTTGTAATCAAAGCTTCCGCCACCATCTGCACGGCGATGCGCACGGCAGCAATCCCGGTCCGCTTGCCGTTGCGGGTTTGCAGCATATAGAGCTTGCCATCCTGAATGGTGAACTCGAAGTCCTGCACGTCACGATAATGTCTCTCGAGGCGCGTGGTGATCTCACGCAGCTGGCGGTAAACCTCGGGCATTCGCTTTTCTAACTCGGCGATGCGAAGCGGAGTACGAATGCCGGCGACGACATCTTCCCCTTGCGCATTCATGAGAAACTCGGCAAAAAACTCCTTCTCGCCGGTTGCGGGATTGCGGGTGAAGCCCACGCCCGTACCACTGTTCTCGCCTAAGTTGCCAAACACCATCGCCTGCACGTTCACCGCCGTGCCCAACTCGTCGGAGATGTTGTTGATTCGCCGATAGTGCTTGGCGCGATCGTTATTCCACGAGCGAAACACCGCATCGCGGGCCATGATGAGCTGCTGGTGCGGATCCTGGGGAAAGTCGCGCCCGGTATATTTCTTGACCACCTTCTTGTAGCCGGCAATGACTTCCTCGAGCGCTTTGGCATCGAGATCGGTGTCGAGTTTCGCCTTCTTCTGCTTCTTCTTGGCTGCAAACACTTCATCGAAAGCGGATTTCGGAATCTCGAGCACCACATTGCCGAACATTTGGATCAAGCGGCGATAGGAATCGTAGGCGAAGCGCAGGTTGTTGCTCCGCTTCGCCAGGGCCTCTACACTTTCGTCGTTCAATCCGAGATTCAGAATGGTGTCCATCATGCCCGGCATCGAGAACTTGGCGCCGGAACGCACACTGACCAACAGCGGATGATCGCCGCGCCCCAACTCCTGGCCTTGCAGGTTTTCCAGGCGCTTCAGTGCAACCTCCATCTGCTGATCGACGTCCTTCGAGACCTGTCCCCGACGCATGTATTCGCGGCAAGCCTCGGTCTGAATCGTGAAGCCGGGCGGGACGGGCAAGCCCGCGTTGGTCATCTCGGCCAGGCCGGCGCCCTTGCCGCCCAGTTCATCTTTCATCTTGCCGTCGCCCTCGGCCCTGCCGTCGCCGAAAAAGTAGACGTACTTGGTGATGTTGGCTGGCGCCTTGGTGGATTCTGCTTCTGTTTCAGAGAAAATAGTGATCGCCATAAGTATTGGGTCCTTTAAGGTTTCAAGAGGGTTGAGCTTCCTCTCTTTCGGTTACGATTTCAGAAAAGTCGGCGATGGTGGAGAACTCGCCCAATAAGCTCGCCAGCAAGGCGAGGCGGTTAGCGCGAAGGTGTTCGTTCTCGACCATCACCATAACTTTATCGAAGAAGGCATCGACCGCGGGGCGAAGTTTCGAGATTTCCGTCAACGCCTGCTCGTAGTTCTTCCCTTGCCGAAGGTGGGCGACCAGCGCTGCCACCTGGGGAATGCGAGCCGCCAGCTCTCGTTCCGCGGCTTCCTCGATCAAACTCGGATCGAGCCTGGTGGCTCGTTTCTTGCCTGCCGCATCGGCTTGTCGAAGAATGTTCTTGATACGCTTGAAAGCAACGGAGATGGATTCGAAGTCGGGCGACGGACGAACTTTGGCGACGGCTTCGGCGCGCGCGATAGCATCGACGACGTCATCTGCGTCTGCGGCCAGAACCGCATTCACGATGTCGTACTTATAGCCCAATCGGTCCGTCAGATAGAACTGCAGACGCTCGCGGAAAAATGCCCGCATACTTCCCACAAAATCCGCCGTGGGGGAGAATCTTCGCTCCGCGTTCGAACCCCGATAGGCCTCGCGTGCGTCGTCGGTCAGTTGGCTGAACCGAATCGGCAGTTTGTGCTCGGCGAGGGTCTTCACAATCCCATTGGCCAGGCGGCGCAAGGCAAAGGGATCCTTGGAACCGGTGGGCTCGAAGCCCAAGCCAAACATTCCCGCAATCGTGTCCGCTTTGTCGGCCATGGCGAGGACCGCCCCTTCTACGGTACGCGCGACCGAATCGTCCATGGATTGCGGCTTGTATTGGTCATAGATCGTCTCGGCGATCAAATGCTGCGCCTCTTTCCGCATACCCGTGTCGAGCTCTTGGACGCGAGCATACAGGCCACCCACAATCCCCTGGAGTTCCGTGAACTCTTTCACCAGTTCGGTCGTAAGATCCGTCTTGGCGAGATAGGCTGCTTTGTGCACGATGCCCGGCCGTACCGCCATGCCGCTCTGGCGGATAATTTCGCAAAGCCAACTCGAGAGCCGCTGGATGCGAAGGGTCTTCTCGTAGTAGCTCCCCAGGTCCTTCTGAAAGGTCACGCTCTTAAGCCAACGGGTGCGCTCGCGCAGGGGATGCCTCTGGTCCGTCTGCCAGAAGAAGCGCGCGTCGTTGAAGCGCGCGCGCAACACGCGCTCGTGTCCGTGGCGGATGATTCCCTCGCGATCGCCGTCGGTATTGAGCACGGCCAGGAAGTGCGGCAAAAGCCGGCCACGGGCATCCTCGACGGCAAAGTATTTCTGATGGTCGCGCATGACCGTGACCAGGACCTCTTCCGGTAGCTCCAGGAATTCGCGGTCAAAGCTGCCCAGAACCGCCGAAGGCCATTCGGTCAGATTGACGACCGTGTCGAGCAGGGCTCGGTCCTCGCGCCAGCGCGCACCGGCAATGGTACGGGTCAAAACTTCGAAAGCTTTGCGAACCTGCGCCTCGCGGGCCTCCCGACCGAGGACTTTGGCACCTTCGAGCGCCTTCCGATAAGCATCGCCTGCCGCGCGGATCTCGACGGGTCCGTCCGCCAGAATTCGATGTCCGCGGGAAACATTGCCGGCGCGAATCCCATCGAGTTCCATGGGGATCACTTCCCGATCCAGCATCGCCACGAGCCAACGCACAGGGCGCACGAAAAGTTCGCCGGGCCGGCGCCAGTACATCGCTTTTGGCCAGGCGATGGCCTGGATCTGCTTGGGGAGCAAATCCGATAGCACCTCCGAGGCGGTCCGACCCCTTTGGGTGACCTTGGCTGCGAGGCGGTCCCCTTTCGGGGTGGCAACCCGTTCCAAGCTTTCGAGATCGACCCCCGCCTTGCGGGCAAAAGCGTGCGCTGCCGGTGTGGGCTGACCGTCCTGGAAGGCGGTCGACACAGGCGGCCCCATGATCTGCTCCGTGATGTCGGGCTGAGACGGCGAAATTCCTTGTGCCAAAACCGCCAGGCGCCGGGGAGACTCCAGATGAGAGATAGACGGGTTGGTAGCGAGGCGCTCGCCCTCGAGCAGCTTCCCCACCCGCTCCCGCAGATCAAGCGCAGCGCCATCGATCATCCGGGCCGGGATCTCTTCACAACCGATTTCAAGAAGAAAGTCGGGCATCTTCGGAAAAATCCATTCTCGCAAAAGCGGCACTCCAACAGCAAAGCCCGGCTACGCTGGAACTCGGGAACGGCTCGAGGCCTGCGACCCATCCTCCCAACCAGGACCCTAGCGCGTGAGGGGCATAACTTCCAACTTTTT
>JASHSL010000173.1 GCA_030040855.1 Terriglobales bacterium | reverse complement strand
GAAGAACTTTTGGATCTCGAGCCAATATTTTCTGGTGATGAAATCCGTGCTGATGTGTCCTCCGCGCCGGAGCGACTTGAGTGAGACTCCGGTGAGTTCCGCGAATCGCTTGCTAAGGTCATAGGGCACGTAGGGATCATCTTGGGCGTGGAACATCAGAATTTTCGACCCCACGATTTCGTCTCTGTGGTGCCACGGACTGTAGAAGGTGCCCTCGCGAAGCTTCTTCCAGTTGGCATCGGAAATCCGATATCCCTTGCCGAAGGCTTGGCGGATGTACTCTGCATAATGCTCTTTCGAGGTCTCCAACTTCGCGGAACGATCCAGAATCTGCCAGTCCACGACCGGGCAATTTGCGACCACGCGGGTGACCCGCGAATCGAGCGACAAGAGGATCGCGGCTGCGCCTGCAAAGCTCCCACCGATCACGAAGACCTGATCGGGGGCGAGCCGGAAGCGCTGCCCGAAAGCGATTTCCTTGAGCTCGCCCGGCAACTCATCGAGGATGTCGAGAACGTCTTCATGCGGCGATTTTGCCAGAAACTCACCGCCGCTTTCCCATGCCCCGCGATAGCGCGGGTAAATCACCCAAAAGCCTTTCGCAGCAAGAAACTCGGCCAACGGTTGTTTGCCAGGAAGCGAAGGCATGCCGTCGCACAATACGATTAGCTTTTGCCTCTTGCGGGGACGCGAAGGAGGCAGGAACTCGGCGACGATCTCCTGCTTGAATCGAGTCCTGAACATGTTCCGGCATTATCTCTCATCTGGAGCACAGGAGATTCTTGGGTTCTACCCCGGAGTCGGCTTCGGCGCAACGGGAGGACCTGACCCCCATCAACGAAGAACTTAGCCGGCGAGGTCCTTTATTCTTCGCGTAGTGTACTCGCCGGGTCGATCCTCGCAATTTTCAGGGTGGGCAAGGTTGTGGCCAGTAGCGTTACCGATGCAAGCGTGAGCGCCGCGGTAGCCAGAGCTGGCGCATCGTAGACGCCGATGCCGTAGAGCACGCTCCGCAAGGCCCGCAGCGCACCGGCGGAAAGGAGCAATCCCAGTACAACCCCTAGCAGCGAGGCATCCGCGCCGGATCGGCCGATCTCGACCATTACCTCGCCCAGGGTCGAGCCGAGGGCCATGCGGATACCGATCTCGCGGGTCCTCTGCACTACCAGGTTGGCCACCAGGGCGAAGATGCCAACTGCGCTCAGCAGTAGCGCCAGTGCGGCCATGGCGCCGAGCAGCGCCACTTCAATTCGCTGTGTCGCCAGCGTATGCGCCATCAGATCGTTCATGCGGTAGAAGCCGGACGTTGGTAGGAGCGCTGGCCAGGGCGCCGTTCGATTGCGGCCGTCAGTCCTTCTACCGGGCGGGCCATACGGACGACCCAATCCGGCTGAAACCAGACATGCACCAGCGAGAGGTATCCTGCCTTCACTTGCGCGGCCGGAATGTACATCGTCTGCTCGCTCATAAGCGGCGCGCCGGGGGAGAGATTGGACGAAAGGGGGACATCGGCCACCTCGCCGACGATCAGTGTGTCTTTGTCGATGTAGCGGCCCACGGGGTTGGCTCCGCCATAGAACTTGCGGGCAAAGGCTTGGTTTACTACGGCTACTTCCTGCGCGTTTGCTCCGTCCGCATCGGTAAATACGCGACCCGCAAGCAATAGCATCTGCAGCGTGTCGAAATATCCGGGCGTGACGTAGACCAGATCTGTCCCACCCTCCTGCCCGGCCTCTTTGCCGTCGCTGATTCTGACCTCATCGTTCAATGCCGTCTCGTAGGGGAGGCTCAATCCAACGGCGGCATTCTCGACGCCGGGAATCTGTCGCATCCCTGCCGTACTCTTATTCAGAAGTTCTCGGAATGCTGCGGGATCGTGGTAGCGCACATCGTCGAGAGAGGCTTTGGCGACCATGATTCCGTTGGGATTGAACCCCGGCGGGAGCGTCTCCAAGTGGATCAGGCTGCGGATGAGCAGGCCGGAAGCGGCCAGCAGCACGAAGGTGAGGGCAACCTCACCGGCGGTCAACCCCTGACGCAAGCGCACACTGTCGACCCTGGGCACGCCGCGGACGGCCATCGAGGAGCGCAGGTCGACCTTCCGCGCGGTGAGCGCTGGAAGCATGCCGAACAGCACGCTGGTCACCACCGAGACGAGGAGGGTGAAGACCATCACGCGGCTGTCAAAAGTCACACTGGCGACGGGCAAAAAGTGTTCGGGCAACAGCAACAAGAGACCGCGCAGGGCGAGATAGCCCACGCCAACACCAACAGCCCCGCCGAGAAGAGCCAATAGCAGGCTTTCGATCCAGAACTGCTTCTGAATCTGCCAGCCTGAGGCCCCCAGAGCCAGCCTTGTGGCCACCTCCGAACTGCGCTCGAGCATACGCATAAGGGTTAACCCGGCCAGATTCGCACAGGCGATCAGGAGAATGAGGCCGGCAGAGACCATCAGCGCCAGCACTTGCGGACGCAGCGAGTCGGTCTCGCCCTTTTTGAGCGGCACCGAGTAATAGATCACGTGGGAACCCGGGTTCGTGCTTTCGCGACTCTGAGCAGGGAGAGCCCAGGCGCGGTTGATCTGGGTATCGGCCTCCTGCCAGGTCGCGCCTGGTTGCAGTCGGGTGATGGCCGCAAAGTTCGTGCCCTCTCCTTCGCCCTCACCGCTAGGCTGGAGCGCCGTGTACAGATCAGCGTTCAAAGGAGTCGTCGCGCCCTGCGGCAACACGCCAACAACCGTGTAAGGTTCGCCCTTCAGCAGGATGGCTTGCCCGAGGACGCTCCGCTCCTCGTCGAACACGGTGCGCCAAAGGTTGTAGCTGAGAATGACGGCCTTCGGCCCGTGGGGACGATCCTCGGCGTCAGAGAAGTTGCGTCCCAGGATGGGCTGAAGCGCCAGCACGTCGAAGTAATGGGCGGAGACGCGCCCGTCATACACGTATTCGACGTGCGATCTCGCCTGGAGGTTCACGCCCGAGGTGCTGCCCGCAACCGCTGCGACCAATGCCGGGACACCGTCGCGTAGCCGTTCCCACTTCTCGCCGTCGAGGCGGGTGCGCCCCACGGAACCAGTGGAACCGGTCGCTCGCGCGTAAATCGTGCCCATCCGCTCCGGATTTGGGTAGGGAAGGCTGGTCAGCATGAGCGCATTTATTAGGGAGAAGATTGCTGTGTTGGCGCCGACGGAAAGAGCCAGCGTGATGATGACGGCCGCGGAAAACCCGGGATTACGCCTTAGCTGGCGATTCGCAAGCCTGAGATGCTGCCACCAACTCTCCATAGACATCTTCCGCACGGACTCATCGATCGTCGAATCCCTGGTGGAAAGTACGGGCACGGCACTGTCTAAGTTCCGTTCCCCCGGACTTTTTTCAGATTCTGCCGTTGACCGTCTGCACTGCTGGACGAACAGACATCTTCGTTATTCTTTCCCTTCGATGACAAGGGCTCCTGGGCCCGGCGGATGATCACGACGGGAAGCAGCGGCCGAACCACAGCAGGAGCCGGGGCGAGCCCTGAAGCTGAATTTTCCGCCGCATAAGAGTCCACACGAGATTCGCTTCTTTG
>JASHSL010000172.1 GCA_030040855.1 Terriglobales bacterium | reverse complement strand
CCCTCGATCACATTTCCTTGCGAGTCCAAATACATATTGGGGGTGGCAGCGGCGGGGGCTTTTTCCCGGAAGTCAATAAAGCGGGTGTCGCCACCGGCCATGCGAATCAGCATAAACCCGCCTCCGCCAAGATTTCCGGCGGCAGGATGCACGACCGCCAGCGCAAACCCGGTCGCCACCGCCGCATCCACCGCGTTTCCCCCCGCCCGCATGATTTCGACTCCGGCTCGGGAACCGAGGTCATGTACACTGACCACCATGGCGTGGGCGGCATGAACGGGTTGCGTGGCTGACCGCACCCGGGTCGAGACGGCCAGAGCCACAAGCAACAGGACCACTAGATTGCGGGTGCTGCGCATCGAAGTTCGGAGCGGACTTTTGAGGCTAGCGTAGTCGTTGCGGGTAGTCAAATGAGCCCCGGTTCTTTTCTTCCTGGCCTCCGCTACGAAGGTTTAAGTTTTTTTCGCTTCTTGGCCGTGCGCTCTCTGGGCTTCGAAGGCCCGGTCTTGATTCTGGCTTTGGATCGAACCATCTGATAAGACTGCCGGATTAAGTCTTCGACTGCGTCATCCGGCAAGGCATCCAGGCGGTCCAAGATCACCCATTGGTAGCGGCCAAGGTACGGCGCCGGCCGAATGTCTTCGTGTTCGCACAACTCGGCAAACCTCTCCGCAGTACACTTGAAGCACAGTCGTTGCGGCAGGGAATCGAGCCCCAGGACGGCAAAGATCTTCCTCCCAACCTTGAAACACAGTTCGTCTTCCCATTGCAGGTTCTCGGTTGCGTGAGGGAAGGAAAGGCAAAATTGGCGAATGGCAGCGACGTCCATCTGCATCCCGTACGGCAGGCAAGGAATCCAACGATATCAAGGACATTGAAATGCAAACCAAACAGCTTGGCAACTCCACTCTTGAAATCACAACCGTGGGCTTTGGGGCCTGGGCCATCGGTGGCTCGGGCTGGCAATTCTCCTGGGGAGCCCAGGACGACCAGGACTCGGTGGCCGCCGTCGAGCGCGCTCTCGAACTCGGTGTCAACTGGATCGATACCGCTACCGTTTATGGTTTGGGGCACTCGGAAGAAGTCATCGGCCGGACGATCAAGGGCTGGTCGGCTCCGAAGCCTTATGTCTTTACCAAGTGCGGCCTGCGCTGGGACGCCCAGGGTAATGTACAAAAGGTGCTTGCGCCAGATTCCATCCGCCGCGAGGTGGAGGACAGCCTGCGGCGCTTGCAGCTTGAGGTCATCGACCTTTACCAGATTCATTGGCCACCGGATCCCGACTCGCCCCAGCTGGAGCAAGCCTGGTCGACTCTGGCCGACTTGAAGCGGGAAGGAAAGGTGCGCTGGATCGGAGTCTCGAATTTCAATGTGAGCCAACTGCGTCGCGCGAAAGCCATCGCCCCGGTCACGTCTTTGCAGTCGCCGTACTCGATTCTGAACCGCACCCTCGAAGAAGACGTTCTGCCCTATTGCCTGCGCGAAGGTATCGGCGTCCTTGTGTATTCGCCCATGGCTTCCGGCCTTCTCAGCGGGGCCATGACCGCCGAACGGGCCGCCAAGCTGCCGAAAGACGACTGGCGGCACAGCGATCCCGAGTTCCGTCCACCCAAATTGTCCCGTAATCTCGCCGTGGTCGAACGACTCCGCGAGATTGCCAAGCGGCACGGCCGTTCTCCGGGCGAAGTGGCCATTGCCTGGACGCTGCGCAATCCTGCCGTCACCGGGGCAATCGTCGGGGCCCGCAATGCACGCCAGGCGGGCGGCGTGATGCTAGCCGGGAATCTGCGCTTGAGCGATAAAGAAGTTCAGGAAATCGAAGAGTTCTTCGCAGAGAACGCCGCCTGACGGCTGGTCGCTGGCGAGAATTCCCTAGATCGCCTCTGAAGGGGTGCGGGCTGCTGACCGGGTACGCGAGCGATCGGGGGATGGTGTCGCTGGCGTCGCTGGCGAGGCCGCCTTGCTAATCAAGCTACATTCTGCAAAAATAATGCTTTGCCGGAAACTACCCAGCTACTAGGAAGGGAAGCCAAGCTCTGTGTTGATGATTCGTTTAACGCGTATGGGTGCGCGCAAACAGCCGCGCTATCGGGTGGTGGTCATGGAGAAGGCGCGCGCTCGAAACGGGCGGCCCGTCGAGGTTGTAGGAACCTATGACCCCCGCACTAATCCTGCCAGTATTGAACTGAAACGCGACCGGATTGAGTATTGGGTATCGAAAGGTGCGAAGCTCTCCGATCGTGTCAGCAAGCTCGCGTCGAAACCCCTTCCCGCCGGCACCGAGTCTGTTGCCTGATTACGGCGTAGAAAGTTCCAGACGATCGGAAGAGTCCATGACTGAGCAAAGCGGGGACGTGCGCACCTTGGTGGAGCAGATTGCAAAGGCGCTGGTCGATGCGCCCGATCAGGTCTCAGTCAACCAGATCGACGGTGAGACCATCGTTTTTGCACTGCGGGTGGCACCGGACGATGTCGGCAAGATTCTAGGACGGCAAGGACGAGTGGCGCGCGCCATGCGCTCGCTGCTCAACGCGGCGGGAATCCGAGCCCACAAACGCTTTGCCCTCGAGATCACGGAATGATCGCGGCCCACGAGTTCATCACGCTGGCCCGTGTGGTGAAGCTCCAAGGGCGACGCGGCGAGGTCGCGGTCGAGGTGCACAGTGACGTGCCGGATCGATTGCGCCAGGGCCTGAGCCTGTTTGCTCTCGGAGAAGACGACCGCCGGCGCAAGCTCGAAATCCAGGAAGTTTGGCCTCACAAAGGGCTCTTGGTTCTGAAGTTCGCCGGCATTGATTCGATCTCCGATGCGGAAGTTCTGGTGGGCTGCGAATTGCAAATTCCGCGCCAGCAACGAGCGGCGCTCGAGCCCGG
>JASHSL010000171.1 GCA_030040855.1 Terriglobales bacterium | reverse complement strand
GGGCCGAGGAATTTACCCACGCTTCGGCCTTCATCGAATAGCCGGTTGGCGGTTGCATCCCGTAGAGGGGCATCCCCATACGCTGCAGTTGGCGGGTGAGCGCCATGGCATCGGCGATGTCCGCCTGCGTGACTCGAAGCGCGGAGACTACAAACTCCAGCGGTGTTTTCACCTTGCCCCGATACTCATCCTCTGCCCAGAACTCCGGCGAGTCGAACATGGTCTTCAACACTTCCCGAATGTCGCCATCTTTCTTCAGAAATGTCTGGGCCATGCGATTGACTAGGGCTACAGGTGGGTTGTCCGAGACAAAGCGGACGGCGAGCTTGCTGGAAACCAATTTTGCAGTAGAAGGGTTATGGGCCAGGATGTGCAGAACTTCGAGGCCCTCCTTCTTGCCCCGGAATTTGATCCGGTGGCCGAGCACAATTTTCTCTCCCGGATCATGCATGCGTTCGTCGAAGGTGAATTCACCGCCTTCCCTGGGCGGCTTCAGGGTCCAGCCGGTGAAGACTCGCGCCACCTCGGTTACATCCTTTTGCGTGTAGCCGCCGTTTACACCCAGGGTATGGAGCTCCATCAACTCGCGGCCGTAGTTTTCATTCAGCCCGGCGCCCCGGCCGGGTTTTCGCGGTGCCGCCGCTCTCCGCCGGAGGGATTCCGAGGTCGCAACGCCAGTGGCTTTTTCCGAATTCGGACCCACGCTCAACCAATTATCCAGATAAAACAGCATGGCCGGACTCTGGGCCGTTGCGACCAGCAAATCTTCAAACTTGCCCAGGGCATGAGGGCGGATTACGTCGCGTTCATAGGCGGTCAGGAAATAGCGATCCATGCCCTTGCCCATGAAAACGTTAAAGTGATTCAACCAGAAGTCGGTCATGACCTCCTGCAACTGGCGCTGGCTGTAGGCCTCCCGCAAGATTTTGCTTTGCATCAGCTCGTCGGCGACAACCTCCTGCGGGTTGGCGAGGGCCATCACGATTTCGTGTTGCCTGGGAGTCATGCCTGTCGTCAGTTCCTCGTTCTTGCCCTTCAATGCGGGAGAGAGCGCTCGCCGTTGGTCGGGAGACATCAGGAGGAGCGCTTTCAGACGTGCATCCGGCGGCAATTCAAGAAGGGCTTCGAGCCTGGTCTGGGCAGAGATGGGATCTGCTTCCGGAGCCGCCGTCCTGACCATCTTCTCGAGGTTATTGTCCACCTCGGTGGCGCTCGAGTTGGCCTCCTGCTTTTTCTCCTGCTTCTCCTGGTAGCGCTCGAGTTGCGCCACGTAGACCGCTCGTTTGACCGGGTCGGAGGGAAGGGACTGCTTGCCGTCGGCGATTGCGCGGATCACTTCCGGAGGCGGAAAATTCTCGATCAGCTCCCGGGTACTCATCTCGAGCGCAGGAAATGATCGCAGGCGGGCATCGAGTTCGCTGTCGTTAACCTTCTCGGGATGGAGCTGCTGCTCCATCCATTGGTCTACTCCCATCGCCTTGATGCGTTCAAGGTCCCCGGGACGAGGCCCAAAACTCAGTCGGTTGAGAACATGGAGGGCGCGTTTTTGCTCGGGGAGGCGCAGGAAGGCGGCATCGCGTTTTTCTTTGCTTTTGCCAAACCCCCAGGGAGTCGAAACCCACAGCCCGCCTAGAAGCACCGCGAGAGCGAGCGGTCCGCCCGTCGGCCGGATCCGGGCCAGAAGATTCATTCTTACCATCAAACCCAAAGGCGGGGAAAAGTTGCCGGGAAATGGCGGCTGATTTCTTGCCTTTAGCGCTCCCTGATTTCCCACGAGAAGCCTCGAAAACCCGTGGCCCGCGGCCAATTTCAGGCAAATTCCGCGATACGCCGGCGAAAACCCGCCCCCCTCCTGATCCGCCCGCAAGAAATCAAGTGAGATAATGCCGACCGTGGCTCATCTTGTGTTGCAGGCTGGCGGCCAGTTGGTCAATGTCTGCAGCACCGATGCTTTCCGCGATGCGCCCTTCCAGGAAGGGCGAGCGATTGCTGCCCACGGTATCGCGGCGTACCTGCACGAGCAGGGCTTGCACCGCCGTCACGTCGAACTTTTGCGGCGTCAGGCGCACGATTTCGCTCAGCGTGGCCCCGAGCGAGATGGGCTCACGGTAAGGCCTTTGGCTGATCATGGCGTCGAGGGTGTCGGCCAAGGCGACGATGCGCACCGCCATGGGGACATCCTCGTTGTTCAGCCGGTCAGGGTAGCCCGAGCCATCGGCGCGCTCGTGATGCCAGCGCACGATCTCCGGGATCTGAGGCCAGGGGAGCTGCACCCCGCTGACGATGGTGTGTCCTACCACCGTGTGATCCGCGATTTCGCGGAATTCCTCGGGATCAAGCGATGTCGGTTTACCGAAAAGACGCTTATCCACCGCAACCTTTCCAATATCGTGCAAGTAGCCAGCGGCACGCAGTCCGCCAATTTGTCGACTATCCAGATTCAGGGCTTCCCCGATGGCCGCGGCGTAGCGGGCGACGCGCAAGGAGTGGCCATGAAGGTTCACATGTTTGACATCGATTGCGGTGGCAAAAGCTTCGAGCGCGCTATCGTAAAAGCCGTTCAGAGAGGCCATAAGCCTAAGATTCTCAGTAATCCGTTGGGTGAGGGTCTGGGTGAGAGCAAAATTGTGAACCGCGAGGGCCACGTAATGGCACAGCAGTTCGAGGGCCTCGAACTCACTGGGGTCATAGCTTGCCCTACCCTCCCCTAGGCCCAGCGCCACCAGTCCCACGAGTTTGCCCCCCACCTTCAAAGGCGCGATGCAGTGAAACAGTTGCGGCGCTACATTGCCGTTGGAACTCAAGAACTCATCCAGGGAGACTGGGTCCACGGGAACCGGACCGCGAGCCGTTGTGAGACTGTGGACATGCTTGGGCAACAGGGGGATGATGGCGGGATCTGGCATCATGACAAAGCCCAGCGAAGCCACCGAGGTGAGCACAGAGGGCTTGTCGCTGTACGTGAAAAGCACAGCCTCGCGCGCACCGCCCACCTGTTGTAAGGCGGACAGCATAGCCCGGGCAGTCTGAGAAAAGTCGCGCTCCGCCGTCAAGGCAGGGCCGAGATCGGAGAGCGCTTCGACAGTCTGCAAAAGCCGCCGAAAATTGTCTTTTTGTACCGCCACCGCACTGGCAGGAGCAAGAACCAGAGCGCATTTAGAGTACCATGCGCCGAACCGGCAATTTTGTTATTAGTTTGGTGCGCTACAGCGCGCAAGAGCAACTCGTTATGGAGAGGTTCGCGCTTGGCGCACCGCAGCGAAGGTCATCACCCGGGCAGGGTTCTTCGTTCGCCGCTTCCAGCGGGCGAACAACTCGGCGTAGGTTTCGGTGATGTAGTCGGCCGGTTCAACGCCAAGGCTGCGCGCCGTCCTGTCGATAAAGCGGGGCGAACCTTCGATTTCACTGAAGTTGCCGATCGGAGTTTCATCGACAACCACCTGGCCTATCCCATTGCTCCATTCTGCTCGTCGCTTCTCGTACTGGAAGGTCGGCTTAAAGTGTAAGGCGCGCAGGATCTCGGCCATCTTGCGACCATCGCCTACCTTGCTTTCATTCTCCACGCGAGTCTTGTGGCGTCCCGCCTTGCCTTTTGCCTTATGGGTTAAGACCCATGCGGTTCCATATTGGCGCAACCGGAGAAGCTCGCCACGACGCCTGAGCGGCAACCCCGCACGATCATAGAGGGTATTCATTTCGTGCGTAGGTTTTGTGACCATGCGAAAACCCAAGCGCCGCAGCTGCCGACCGAGGGCCTCTAAATCGTCCACCCGAAACTTGATCTCGATTTCCTTATGGGAAGACATCCAGGGAAGTATAAGCCTTTGGGTACGTCGCCTACGCGCGGCGATCCAGATCTCCCCGGCAGGCAACGGGCAGATCGCGGACGACGTTTAGGTGAACGTCGGCAGTTTCACCAGATCATCTTGCGGTACCGGCTCGAGTGGCTGACCCGCCTTGCGCCACGCTGCCAGCCCACCTTCGATCACCAGGGCGTTGAACCCTCGCTTACGCAGTTCTAGCGCCACCCGGGCGCTGGTCGCTTCACGCGCTCAAGTGCAATACAGATAAATGTCCTTATCTCTTGGCAGGTTTTTGATCTCCTCGA
>JASHSL010000020.1 GCA_030040855.1 Terriglobales bacterium | reverse complement strand
GTGGTGAAAGGGCCGTTTGGCCTGAGCAGTGACACGGGTTCGTTCAAGCTGGATAACGTGCCTCCCGGCACGTACACGCTAACAGCCTGGCAGGAAACCTACGGAACGCAAATCCAAAAGGTGACGGTTGTCGCTGGCAAGCCTGTCACCGCCGATTTCACGTTCAAAGCGAAGTAAGCAGGAAAGCCCATGGGCGCAGGGCTGCGCCCATGTGCTAATTTGGCCGGTGCTCGGGATGCCGGTTACGGGGTGAGGACATCATGGCAGGAAAAATTTTTGCGCTCATCGTGGTACTCATCACGCTGACTACTGCGTACTGCGTGATGGCGCACGTTTGGTGGATGCCGGTGGATATTTCCGTCCACGGACCTAAGATCGATCACCAGATAGAAGAAACCGTACTCGTTGCTGGCCTTCTGTTTATCGCCGGACAACTGGTGCTGGCCGCGTTTGCTTTTCTCTATGGCGGTGTCGGAGGTAGGCCAAAGCAGATACCTGGGGGCGCGAAGCCTCTGATCATTTTCGCATTTCTTCTAGTGGGGACCGAAATTCTGGCCCTCTCGTTCATCGGTTCCAAGGCGTGGGGCGCGGTTTATTTCGAGGCGCCCGATCCGGCATCCATGCGCGTTGACATCCAAGCCGGACAGTTTGCCTTCTATTTCCGCTTTCCCGGGCCGGATGGAAAGTTCGGATCGATTCATCCCGATCTTATTAATGAGGGAAACCAGAACTACTTTGGTCTCGACCCCGACCACGATCCGGATGCGAAAGACGACATCGTGACCGCCGAACTCGCGATTCCGGTGAACAAGCCGATTCTGCTCATGCTGCACTCCAAAGATGTGGGCCACTCTTTTTATGTGCGGGAGCTGCGCGTGCAACAGGATTTCGTTCCCGGGCTGAACATCCCGATTCACTTCACGGCGACGCAAACGGGACGTTTCGAGATCGTGTGTACGCAATTGTGCGGCTTAGGGCACTACAACATGAAAGCATACCTGTCGGTGCTGTCGCAGGGTGACTTCGACGACTGGCTGAAGAAGCAAGCAGCCGCGCAGTAAACGAAAGTGGGGTTGTCCTTAATAGACGAAAGGAAAAATTTCTTCTCGGAGTGAGATTATGGAACCAATGTCAGCGCATGCGGCAACACACCACGCACCGCCGCAAGGCTTTATACGCAAGTACGTCTTCAGCGTGGATCACAAAATAATCGGGATCCAGTACACGACTCTGAGCCTGGTAGCGGCGTTTATCGGGATGGCGCTTTCCTGGGCCATGCGCATCCATCTTGGCTGGCCAGACGCGCACATTCCGCTGCTCAGCATGTTTTCCCCCAATGGAGCGCCGGGTGGACTCATGACTCCGGAGTACTACCTGTCGCTGATGACCATGCACGGCACGATCATGGCGTTTTTCGTGCTGACGGCAGCGCCGATGGCAGGCTTCGGCAACTTCATGTTGCCCATCCAGGTGGGGGCGGCAGACATGGCATTTCCCCGTCTGAACATGGCGTCATTCTGGGTCACGTTTGTGGGTTTCGTTCTCGCCTGCGCCACGTTCTTCATCCCCGACGGCCCGCCGCTGTCGGGATGGACCGCGTACGCCCCGCTGAGCGCGGTGGGTACAGTGGCTGGCCCGGGTCAGGGCTGGGGGCAGAATTTCTGGGGACTCTCCATCGCAGTCTTCTGCGTCGCGTCGCTGCTGGGAGCGCTGAACTTTATTGTCACCACCCTGGACCTGCGCACCAAGGGTATGACGTTGTCACGCCTGCCTCTGTCGACGTGGGCGTGGTTCATCAATGCATGGGTGAGCTTGCTGGCTTTTGCGGTGCTGTTGCCGACCTGCTTGCTCTTGGTGCTCGACCGCCTCGGCGGGACCAGTTTCTTCATCCCCGCCGGGCTGGTGATTAATGACCAACTGCAGCCGCACTCCGGCGGATCCCCCCTCCTGTTTCAGCACTTGTTCTGGTTCTTCGGGCACCCGGAGGTGTACATCATCATCCTGCCGGCCTTCGGAATCGTTTCCCACATCCTGCCAACTTTTATTCGCAAACCGCTAGTTGGCGGTTGGAAGGCAATAACCTATGCCATGATCGCCGTGGGCACGCTCAGCTTCGTGGTGTGGGGCCACCACATGTTCGTGAGCGGCATGAGCCCGTTCATGGCGATGGTGTTTTCCGTGCCCACGCTGTTCATCACCATTCCCTCGGTCATCGCCGTGCTGATTTGGACCTTCTCGTTGTACCGGGCGAATATGCGATTTGACACCCCGATGCTGTTCAGCCTGGGCTTCATATCGCTGTTCATCAGCGGTGGTATCGGGGGCTTCTTTCTGGCTCAGCCTTCCACGGACTCTTATTTGCACGCCACCAGCTTCGTGGTGGGCCACTTCCACTTCACCATGGGTCTTTCCGCCATCTTTGCGGCTTTTGCCGGCTTCTATTACTGGTTTCCCAAGATGTGGGGCCGCATGATGAACGAAACGCTGGGCAAGGTGCACTTCTGGCTCAGTTTTGTCCTCGTGTATTGCGTGTTTATGACCATGCACTTGACCGGCTTCGCTGGGGCGGTACGGAGATACTCGGCGTTTGTGGACGACTTCATGGTTCCACTGATTCCCACCCAACGTTTCATCTCCGTAGCGGCTCTGCTGTTGGGCGCGGCCCAGTTTATCTTTCTGTTCAACGCGATCTGGAGCCGCTTCCAAGGACCCAAGGCGCCAGACAATCCGTGGGGCGCCACGACGCTCGAGTGGGACACGACCTCGCCGCCTCCGTTTGACAACTTTGGCGGGCGGCAAATCACGGTTTACCATGGACCGATGGAATACGACGGTGAAGCCAGCGTGATGCAGACTTCACCCGAAGTGTCGGTCGCTGGGACTTAAAATTCGCAGACCCTGGAATTCAGCAGGAGTATACACAAAGCTTTTGAAGGGAGAAGCCGTGGATCAATCTGAGCTCGCTGTTGCAGGAGGGCATGGAGTGCTGATGGAGAGTTCTCCATACGGCATTGAGAAGAAAAAGCTGGGAATGTGGGTGTTTATTATCTCTGACGCCTGCACCTTCGCTGCATTTCTGTTTGCTTACGGCTACATGCGGGTAGGGGCTCCGGTTTGGGGGACGCCGTTTGAGTTTTCCTCGATTTTGAACGGAATGCTAATGACGGCCGTGTTGCTGTCCAGCAGTCTTACCATGCTGGCCGCAGTGCGCGCCGCGCAAGCAGGCACGAAGGCCTCGGCAAACAAATGGCTGGGCGTGACCATGCTTCTGGGCGCGATCTTCGCTGCCCTGCACCTGCGTGAATGGTTCAAGCTGATCGGCGAAGGCTGGCGGCTGTTCTACAATCCGACCGGGGGCGCGGCGCAGTTTGGGGCGACGTTCTTTAGCGTGACCGGGCTGCACTTGACCCACGTCGTCACCGGCGTGATCGCGCTCGGTTTTATCGCGCGCGGCTATAACCAGGGCCGCTATGACGAAAGCCACGTCGAAACCGCCGGCTTGTACTGGCATTTTGTCGATCTGGTCTGGATGTTCGTGTTTCCCCTAATGTATTTAATGAACGCCCAATAATGCGCAACGAGCAGGAGGAACGAGAAATGTCAACGACTCGCCAACTAGCTATGAGCTCCTATGTGGGCATCGGCGTCGGCCTGATGGTGATTGTCTGTATTGAGGTCATCCTCACTTACCAGCATCTCCCGACGCGAACACTGCTGTTTTCCTTGCTTTGCTTGGCAAGTCTTGAGGGGTTTGTCGCCATCATGTACTTGATGCAGGTGAAGTACGAACGACCGATTTTGTTCTGGACTATATTTCCGGTCACGCTTTTCGTGCTGATCTTCCTCAACTATCTCTGGCCGGATGCGTTCCGCATGTTCAACATGCGTCTGTTGCAGTGAAGTCAGGAGTGTGAAGCAATGGCAACCTCGCTCCACGAACCTCCGCCAATCAATGCTCGCGGGTTGGCGGATTACTCAGGAAATGGCGGCGGGCGGAATTTCCTGCCCGCCGACGGGGACTTGCGTGCCGTTCAGGACTACCCGCTTGCGCCAGCCAAGACTGGCATATGGGTGGCGCTGGCGGCGATCACAATGTCATTCGCCGCGCTCACCAGCGCGTTAGTCGTCCGTCAGGGTTCGGCGATGGACTGGCATCACATTCCTCTGCCTTCCATCCTTTATCTCAACACCCTGGTGCTGCTGGCCAGCAGCGGCACCCTGGAACTCGCTCGCCGCCGACTGGCTCGGTACCCTCGCAAGCTCGAAAGCCAGATCGCGGTAGGGATGCGCTGGCTGGTGATAACGGCCTCGCTCGGCCTGCTCTTCGTCGCCGGTCAGTACGTCGCCTGGCTAAGGTTGAAGTCGGAGGGACTGTATCTCGCTACCAACCCGAGCAGCTCATTTTTCTACGTGTTCACCGGCGTACACGCGGTGCACGTGCTGGGCGGCCTGTGGGGATTGGCGTACGTCATCAGCAAACTCAAGCGCTCCATGCTGGGGCGCAATACCTTCGTCGCCGCCTCGCAATACTGGCATTTCATGGGCATTCTTTGGCTGTACCTGCTTTTTGTGCTTTGGATGAAGCTCTAGAAGGGGGACGCTCAAGTGCGGAAATTCGGAATGGGAAAATCATTTTGTCTGGTTGCGGTTGCACTGGCCGTGCTGATTGCGCTCCTGCTTCCTCCGCTGGCGTTCTCCCAGGGGTGTGCGCTCTGTTACACGCAGGCCGCGGCCTCAGGGGCGCGCATGATTCGGGCCTTGCGCAGCGGGATTGTGATTCTGATAATTCCGCCACTCCTGATGTGCACCGGGGCGATTGCCCTCGCCTATCGCAAGCGGAACCAATTCAATGATGCGGGAAAGCTAGTGAAGCCCGGGACCGATTGGTAGACAAAAGCATGGGGAATCCGATGAAACATCTTCTGTCCAAGCTTGGCGATTATTACTCGCTCACCAAGCCCGAGGTAAACCTGCTCGTTCTGTTGACCACGTCCGCGGGCTACTATCTTGCTTGTCGCGGCCCGGTCAAGATTGTTGGCCTTCTCAACACGCTCATCGGAACTCTCCTGGTCGCCAGCGGCACCGCAACGCTGAATCAGTGGATGGAGCGAGTTTGGGACGGGCAGATGCGGCGCACCGCAAGCCGGCCGTTACCGTCGGGAAGGCTGAGCGCTCGCAAAGCATTGGTCTTTGGGATCTTGCTAAGCGTCGCCGGGGCCTTGCATCTGGCTGTCACGGTTAACGGGCTAGCAGCCTTCATTGCTAGCTCTACATTGCTTTCCTATCTTCTTATCTACACGCCCTTAAAACGAAAGACCCCGTTGTGCACGCTGCTCGGCGCATTCCCGGGAGCCATGCCTACGCTGATCGGATGGGCGGGAGCTTCATCAAGTATCGACTCGCACGCATGGTTTCTCTTTGCCATTCTCTTTCTATGGCAGTTCCCGCACTTCTTGGCGATTGCCTTGATGTACCGTGACGACTACGCTCGGGCAGGCTATCGGATGTTACCTAGGTTTGACTTCGATTTCCGGTTTACCCGTGCCGAAATTACTTGCTTCACTGTGATCCTGATAGTCACGACGATGTTGCCGCTGGTCGATCACGGGGGATGGATCTATCTAGCTGGTACCCTCGTGCCGGGAGTCTTCCTGCTGTATCACGTATCCAAGCTTGCGAGATCAGCTTCGAAAGTGCTGGCCAGCCGCGTAGTGCACGCCTCCGTGATCTATCTGCCTCTGGTTCTCGGAATGATTATCGCCCGAAAAGGCTGAGGTTTCCTTCCTAAGCACGGGGTAAGGGCCTAAGGCTGTAAGGCCTAACTTGCTTCAAGCGTGGTCCTGCTTTACTGCCGCCGCGCGCTCCTGCTCGAGGCGCCGGATCGTAGCACGCAGCCAGTCTTTTAGGGCGTCCTCGAGCCTCAGCTGATCGTCCCGCAGCGTGTCCACCGTATCCCCTCTCGGGTTCAGCGGGATATGGTGACAGGGCACGTCTTCCTTTTGGGCGTTCTCGGGAACGAAGTCGGTGAGGAAGCATTCGCTGCACGGATGTGGCCGCGTCGGCTCGCAGAAATTGATGCAGGAGAGAGAATCCTGGAAGATCCGGGTGGGGGTTCTGGGCGCATGCACCGAACGTCCGTAGCCTCCCTGCTCCAGGAACGCGAGTTCGAACTTGAGAGCTTCCAGAATGTCGCGCTTGTCGGAAGACATGGTGTGCCTCGCCCCGTGCATTCGTCCCAGTAATGATTTCCGGGCTCTTCCCACGTAGTTTCGGGTTTCATGAAGATATCTGCTGTGACTGCGGTCACTAGGCTGAGTGACATCTTACGACAAACAATGGGCATCGTGACGCCACCAACGGCACGGCGTTCAAGAGTGCGAGACCAAAGGGAGAATCGGTTCCGCAGGTTGAAAGCCCATCGCCAACCAACGGGTCATGAAGGCGAACCGAGGTCAGCTGCTGATTGTCCCCGCTCGTGTTTCGCGTCCGGCGTAACGTCCAGACCGACGGGAAAGGCGGCGTGCACGTGAAAGTTCAGGGCACGCATAACGAATGACGAGGCGCAGGGCCGGGAGACCGCGTCGTAGATCTACGATTGGCTGGACCGGCTGGTTCTTGCGGCCAAGAACACCCCACCCTCAGAAAGCAATTCGGGAGGCGGTTTCAGCGAGCGCGGCAAAGCCAATGCCGATCAAGTTTCCCACCACGTTTGCCACGGAAGGAAACCTTGTTCCTGCGGTCATTACCAAGGCTGATCGCATGCCCGTCAGGGCGACTCTTCTTTCTCAGGGTGGATGTCGGGTGGCGAGAGGGAGCGTGTGCTCAGCGTCCCGAAGGAACTGGCGGGGCGCCTGGAAGCGAGCGGTTATGACCTTCCGGTGAGCCGGATCCAAGCCGGGTTGGATCTCAACCGTCCCTGCCTGGTCGTCACCGGTCAGGGGAGCAGCGGATACAAGATCATCGAAGGGTCCTTGCCCGAAGCGGCCTGATCCGGGACTATCCACAACTTCGAGTCAGAGGGCAAACCCCTCTTTGACTCTTGCTCAACGCGCGTTAGGATAACTAGACTCACGTAATGCGAATCAGGGCGTACCCCATGAAGCTGTCAGTCTTCTGCGGAGTCAGCGTCGATGGCTTTCTTGCTCGGCCGAACAACGCGCTCGATTTCTTGCGAACGGGTGAGCAGGAGCCGCACGGCTTTGAAGAATTTTATGGCAGCGTCGACGTTGTTGTCATCGGGCGCAAGACCTTCGAAGTCGCGCTTACATTCGGCAAATGGTTTTACGGGAAGAAGCCTGTGACGGTACTGAGCAGCCGTCCCCTCGACTTCTCGTCGGTCAAAGGCGGAGTGGTCGAACAAATGTCGGGCAAACCGGAAGAAATCGTAACCCAGCTTAAGGCACGTGGATTCAAACACGCTTATATAGACGGCGGCATCACCATTCAACGGTTCCTCGCTGCCGGACTCATCGACCGATTGGTCATCACACGCGTGCCCGTGCTGATCGGAGAAGGCATCCCATTGTTTGGTCCGGTGCCACGTGACATTGGTCTTCGCCATGTTGCGACGCGAAGTTATCGTGGCGGCCTAGTACAGAGTGAATACGAGGTTGGCGCGTTGCGCACGCGGACTCGAAAGCAGCGGACACTTGCGTCGCGAACGAAAAGGCCCACGGGCGGGAAGCGCCAGTCAAACTGAAGAATCGCCATCACGATGGCAACCCGGTGATCGTTATGGCTCTAATCGTTTTCCTCCGAGGTGTGAACGTTGGCGGACACAGGACGTTTCGGCCAAGCATCCTCGCAAGGAAACTGAGCGAGTACGATGTGGTGAATGTTGGCGCTGCCGGAACGTTTGTCGTTCGGAAACCTGGATCGCGAACAAAGTTTCGTGCCGAATTGCTCCGGAAGCTCCCATTCGCGGTGGAAGTTGTGCTGTGCGACGGTCGCGATCTCATCCGTTTGGAGATGGAGAATCCATTTGGAAGCGAGCCGTCACGCCCCGATGTCGTTCGATTCGTTAGCATCCTGTCGAGAGCCGGAGGCCTCCGGGCTACCTTACCAGTCACATTTCCGCCGGACGGGGAGTGGTTCGTGCGAGTCATCGCGTCGAAACAACAATTCGTCTACGGAGTGTATCGTCGCCACATGAAGACGATCGGCTATCTTGGGCAGATCGACAAGCTATTCGGTGTGCCGGCGACTACACGCAACTGGAACACAATCCTTGCGGTCGTGCGGATTCTGAGAGGAGAAAAAAGGCAAGGCGGGCGCAGTGGATTAGCATCTTAGCAAAGCGGGAGCAGATCTGCGTGATCCTCGTGCATGGGGTATTGCCGGTGCTTGTTTAGTGATTCCGTTGTGATCGAGATAGGAAGAGTATGCCCCGTCCAGCATCGATGCGCAGCTGCTGGCAGCAATGCAAGAGCGGCTTATACCCGCAAGCTTCACCTGACTGAGGTCGAATCCCGCCTGTTTCTGGCTTCCTTAGCGGAGCCAAGATGGAGCCAAGCTGTATCTAACCCCGGCGATGCGTCGCCCCCGGGGTTATCGCGGACGGGCACGAAACTCTGTAAGCGGGCATTGTCCGAATCACGATCGATAGCACTCTACGCTCGTCTGCGGTGGCGGTCACTATCCCCTACCCGCGGTCCCACCTGCCTTTTGCGCGCAGACCCTCGATCTCCCTCTTAGCCATCTCCTGCAAACGCAAATAGTCGGCTTTGGCGACACGGTTGAGAGGCATCTGTCCAGCCTCCAGAAGCACGTAATGCCGCGGGCGCATATAGGCAGTAAGCGTACGCGCGTGCTTCTCCAGCATGGGAACAGAAAGCTCGGCACCAGGCTTCTTCTCCACGAAGGCCACAATCGCCTCCGAGAGCACCGCATGCCCGACGCCTACCACCGCACAGGATGCAACTTTGTCGGTTAGTGCGCAGATGTGAGCCTCAACGTCAACCGGAAACACTTGGTATCCCGACGACTTAATCACCCATTTCGCCCGCCCTGACATATGGAGCCCATCCGCATCCATGTACCCGAGGTCGCCCGTATAAAGGAACCCGTCTTTGGAGATCGTCTTGGCTGTAGCTGCGGGGTCGTTGAGGTATCCCAGAAACGTCTGCGCACCGCGGAAGCAGATATGGCCGGTCTCACCAGCGGACAACTCCTCACCCGCAAAGCCATCGACGCGCATCTCCCTGCGGAGTGAAACGGGATACACCGGCATATCTAATCCCAAACTGACGGCGCATTGGTGCGCTGTTTTCCGAGGCTGTAACTGATACGTGCAGAAACCGGCTGCTTCGGTTAATCCCAACCCAGTGCCGATCCAGGGCGCCATAGTTGACATTCTGGCGACGAATGCCTTAGAGACCTGCTGTCCCCCATAGGCCACACACTTCAGACTGGACAAATCAAACTTTTCGTAGGCTTTGACCCGCCACTCTAATTCAAACATAGCAGGAATCTGCCCCACGATTTCTATTTGGTAGTCCTGAATCGCTCTGAGAGAGCGCAGCGGGTCAAAGCTTCCCACAATGACCGCTGTGCCGCCGCCAAAGAAGGTACCCATCAGAAGCTCAGTCTGGCAGCCAACGTGGGACGGAGGCAGATTCACAAGCGTTTTCATGCCTGAATCTCCACCGAAGAGCGCCTGGCTGATGCACATGTTTTGACAGGTAATATTCCGGTGTGACAGAAGAGCCGGTTTGGGTGATCCTGTCGAACCCGTCGTGAAAATGATCAGCGCAGCATCGTTCTCATTTACCTCCCAGGGCAAGCATTCTTGGTCTCCGGTCATCAGCTGCGATGCTCGCTCGAACAAATCTGAGGCTGGGGTGGCTCCCTGAATGGTCTCTTGCGTGGGAGAAAACTGGATTCTGTGACTCACGAACGGGCATTCGCTCTCAACGGCTCTGCCCGCTTCACGAAAATCTCCGAGGGCCGTGACTCCCGGGAAGGCAAAGCCCTTAGGCTGAACTTGTCTGATGTTGCGAATCATTTCCGGCAAAGACAATCTGAGGTCAATGGGTGCAAAGATCACGCCGATCCGAAAACAGGCGTACTCCAGAATGATGTGTTGGGTAGATAACGGTAAAGCGCTAACCAAGCAATCGCCCTTCTTATATCCAAGTTCGAGCAGGTGCGTAGCCAAGCCGAGCGTGGCGGCTTCTAGCTCGGCCCAAGTCGTGCCCTGGCTCGTATCTGCGCTGATGATTGCGAAACTGTCGGGTTTCTCCTTTGCCCATTTCGATACCACCTTATGAACAAGGTGGCGCTCGCAGAACTTCTGTTCGAAGTCGTCTGCGGAAAGTTGCCGTAACAGGCGAGATTGGTTCATATCAGGCGACCGGGCTGATTTTTGCAATTACCCCGCACTCGCACTTCACCTGCCGCTTGCTTCGACCCACCCTTACCTGAATTCGAAGCCGTACCTCGTGCTCAACTGAATCTGGCGCGGTGCGGTTTATTACCCTAGGCATTCCCCAAGAGCGACTGGCTGCGATAACTACGATCACATGGGCCGGGCGTCCGGATTATCCAGAACAAGCTCCGCTTGCGTTCTGTTTGTACTATAGCGCTTGGATTGCGGTCTGGGGGACGGATGAATGAATAGCCCTGAGAAGCGATTCCGGAGCGGGTGCCAAAAACATAAGACCCGCATATTTCGACTCCAATCACACTTTGACGTGAGCGCAATCACGGCGTCTTCAGGGAAACATCCTTAGCATTTAGCCGAAACATTCTAGACGGTGCGCGAAGCTCCCGTGTCAAGGCCGTCATTCTGACATTCCAATTCCAACGCGGGAGGCGGAAGGTGTAGAACCGCAGCGCGAGTAGAGGACGATTATGCTTGCAACCAAACTGAACGTGGCTTTCTACGGGCATGTACGTCAGTATCACAACATCAGGGCAGAGATCGATGCCGGCATCCAGGAAGTGTTGGAAAGCGGCCAATACGTCATGGGCCCCATGCTGCAACGGTTTGAGAAGGAACTGGCAGACTTTCACGGTACGAAATACGCGATCGGAGTCGGGAACGGAACTGACGCGCTCTGGCTCACTTTCAAATCGCTGGGCATCGGCCGTGGTGATGAGTGCATTACCACAACCAATACGTTCTTCGCCACAGCGGAAGCCATCTGGATCGCGGGCGCCACAGTTGTGTTTGTCGATTCCGATGCACGTACCAACTGCATCGACCCGGGCAAAATCGAGGCAGCGATCACAGCCAACACGAAAGCCATTGTGCCCGTCCACCTGTATGGCCAGTGCGCTGATATGAAAGCCATCCGCAAGATTGCGGACAAGCACCATCTGCTGGTCATCGAAGATAATGCCCAAGCCATTGGCGCACATGGCGACGGCTTCCGCGTTGCCGAACTCAGCGACGCCGTGACCCTTAGCTTCATTGCCCACAAGAACCTGGGGACATTCGGCGATGGCGGGGCGATCGTCACCAAGGACCCGCAGATTGACCGCATGGTCCGGCGGCTTCGCAACCACGGGTCGGATAAACGGTCCTGCCACAGCCCCGGATACAACAGTCGGCTAGACGACCTGCACGCCAGCGTGCTCAGCGCGAAGCTGAAGCACATCGAGGAATGGACCGAGCTCAGAAGAAGGTGGGCGAGCCGCTACAACGTAGGCCTGGCAAGCGCAAGCAATATCACGCTGCCATACGAGGCTCCCGGCTACCGTCATGTTTACCACCTCTATGTGATCGAGACGAAGCGGCCTGAGCACCGCGATGCGCTTCTCCAGTTCCTGAACGAGGAAGGGATCGACGCAAAGTGCCACTACCCGATCGCGATTCACCAACAGGAGGGATTTCCCTGGGCCCACGAAGCTCGGATCGTTGGGACGATCACAAACTCGGAACGAAATGCAGCCTGCTGCATTTCGCTTCCCATGTTTCCTGAGTTGACCGAGGAGGAAGTGGACTACACGGTTGACAGGATCCTCGAATGGGACAGGAGGGCACAATGAACGACAAATATCGGGTGGTTGTGGTGGGCATGGGGAAGCGCGGGATGCACCACGCCCTCGCATTTCAGGCTAACCGCCGTTTCGAAGTGGTTGGTATCTGCGATATCAATCCCTTCCGTTTGGACGCGGCCGCTCCCGGGTTTTTGGGCGCCGTCAAGGGCAGAAATGCACTGCAACTCGCTTCAGCGCTGAAGCCTGATGTCTTCTGCTTCTGCACGCTGCCGAATCTCCGCAGCGAGATGATTCGCATCGGCATCCACAGCGGCGCACGCTTGATCGCATTCGAAAAGCCTGTGGCGTTGACTAGCCGCGAGGGAATGGAGATCAGGAAGACGTTGGCCGCCAGCGGCATCAAAGCGGTGGTAAGCCACCAACATCGCTATGGCGAGCATTACCACAAGGTGAAAGAGATCATCGATAGCGGCGCGCTTGGGCGAATTCACACCGTCTACGGGACGGCGACAGCCTGGATGATGCACAATCTTTCGCACCTGATCGATTACATGCGCTGGTACAGCGGCAATGGCGAAGCACGGTGGGTAATGGCGCAAGCGGCAGGCGATGGTAAAATGTCCGATTTGCATCCCTCGCCCGACTACATCGCCGGCTTCATCCAGTTCGCGACTAACATACGCGGAATCGTCGAGTGCGGTGCAGGCGCTCCTGACGTGCCCGAGGTTGATTACTGGTGGCGGAAGTGTCGCATCGGTGCGCAGGGTACGGACGGTTTCGCCGAAGTCCTCACCGCTGGCGGCTGGCGGGCGGTTACGAAAACAGGCGCTAAGTCCGGTGGCGGATGCATGAGTTACGATCTCGACATGCCGCCTTATATCCAGGATATCGCGGACTGGCTGGATGACGACCGCAAGGTGCATCCGTGCAATTTCGAGAGCGCATATGCAGGTTTTGAAATCATGATGGCGCTTTGCCGCTCGGCCGTGGATGGAGGGCAGGTGGCGCTGCCGCTCGCAGAGGCCGCCGATGAGATTGAAATGCTAAGAGCCTACCTGGCCGGCCGCAAGGTCCTGCCCTCGACTCCGGCAAACGCAAAGGAGTACTTGGGGGCCGAGGCGAACGTCGTTGGCGTGAGTTCTTAGTTCGTATATCTGCCTCCTACATTTCCTGATGCAACCCGGATAAGCAGACCTGCCCATGCTCGCAGATTACGCTATCGTATGAGGGGTGTTTTTGTGGGTCGCGGGTACGTCCATTGTTAGGCGCGGCCGAAGCCGTTCTTCTCATCTCCCTCCTTCTGACCTTTTGCAATACTGTCCGCGCGCAGAACTCCAAGGTCAACAGCGCGGACGCTGACGATGCCACCGTGCTGCATGAGGGTAAATGGATACGCCTCATACATTCCACTCTCAGGGAAGAGAAATTCGATGACCTCGGCCGCATGGCCGACCAATATCGTCGCCATAAATCTCGCCTGCCAGGCGATCGGCGGCTTCCTGCCTTTCACTCACTCGATTCGGAGATGATGACAGTCTTCCTGGCGCAAGTGGAATGCCGCCGGGATGAAGGAAATCTTCGATCAGGGCACACAGTTTGAGCGCCTAATTATTTCTAGCTCTATCGCCAGTATGCCAACTATCTCCTGCCGATGATGCGCCGTGTGAGGTCCTTACTATTCGCGGCTTCCTGCCAGCAGCGCTAGTTCCCGCCACTGCCAGTGGCAGTCCACCTCCACGAAGCCGCGCTTCGTCTAGATTGTGGGCCACTACGCTCGTCCCCGGTGTCAATGTCGAGAATGCGCCGCGCCGTCGGCGGAACAAACTCCAGCAGAGCCCACTTCTCCTTCCCACCGATGCGCGATCTCGTCGGTACGCCTGAGATAATCCTGAACCTGCTCGGATGAGGTCCGAAAATTGACGGGAGAGGAATTGACTGGAGAAGGATTGGCTGAGGGCGGACTCGCGGAAAGATTGACATGCCTGGTTGGGGCACTCGTGATTGACGAGGAAACTCCCTTATCAGCCTTGCAGTGATCCCGATCACTGACAAAATTTTTTTGCCGAT
The DNA here is from genome assembly GCA_030040855.1 of Terriglobales bacterium. Taxonomy (GTDB): domain Bacteria; phylum Acidobacteriota; class Terriglobia; order Terriglobales; family Acidobacteriaceae; genus JAFAGX01. The sequence goes on along the minus strand of JASHSL010000020.1, from coordinate 977 downwards.
TCTAGTATCCACTGAGATATACAATTCGACTCGGCATAGCTCGCCGCTGACAAATATTCCACAGCTAGGTCAATTCCGTGTCCAGTCAACCGAATTCGAAAGCGAGAGGAGGAATTCGCCTATGTATGCACGTGTCGTTGAATTTGTTCCCAAATATGAGAAGAAAGATGAGTTGATCAGGACAATCAAGAACGAGGTCATACCGATTTTGAAGAAACAGGTTGGCTTCCTCGATATCCTGCCTCTGTTTCCGGAAATGAAGAACGAGAAAGTCCTGCACCTTACTCTGTGGATGGAGAAGAGGGACGCGGAGCGTTATGAGACAGAAGTGTTTCCCAGAGTCGAGGAGATCGTCGGACCCTTCCTGAGTAGCCCGATCACGTGGAGGCTCTATACCGTTGAGACCACCCTCTGCGAGCACTTGCTCGATACAATTGCGGCGTAAAAGCGTAAATAATGACGTTGATCGTGGTTTCGGGCCGGAGCGACAGTTAATGCTCCGGCCTTTGTGTGACGCAAGTATCCCCAGCCAGCCCTCACGCAATTCCAAAAGGTATACTCCGTGGCTGCTTTGGGGCATCCGAAAACAGCGGGCAAAACCGGGAAGAAACACCACCGACAATCGTTCGTCGGCTCTGCTGGACTTTATGCGACCCTATAGGTCCTGGTTCCACCTCGACATGCCCATCCCTAAGCAAGGCAAAGCCGGGTACTCGAAGTAGGCGGGAGTAATGTCGCGCTGGCCGAAGGGAGCAAAAGGTATGGAGAAGAACTGGCAGAGTCTCTGATGGCAGCTGCCTGGGAAAGGTGAAAGCGAAACCGGGGCCGTGGACGGATAGATAGGCAGAACCTGGAAGCCTTCGAAAGGCCGCAGCTCGACCGGCAGTTGGGACGGCTGTAGCGGAGCTGAAAGAGTGTGTTAACATCCCGCATACTCCCCATCCGGTTTTGAACATGTTTTGACCTCCTCAGACGAT
>JASHSL010000170.1 GCA_030040855.1 Terriglobales bacterium | reverse complement strand
CTCGAGGCGCTGAGCGGCGCGTCGGTGACGTCCTCCGCAGCTCAGGCCGCATCCGTGGCCGCGCCGGCTGCACGAAGGCAACGGCTGGTCTGGATGGTTGCAGGACTGATTGCGGTTGCGCTCGCCGCGGCCGGCACTTGGATGCTCACCCGGCCGCGAAGCTTCGCCGCGCGTTTTACCGAGTTAACCTCCCGTCCGGCGTACATTCGCTCCGCCCGTTTCGCCGGCAGCGGAACCGTGCTGTATGGCGCGAGCCTCGGCGGCGAACCGATGGAGTTGTTCTCGACTCGCACCGACACCCTCCAGACTCAACCCCTGAAGATCAAAGCCGATTTGCTGAACGTGTCGCGCGCCGGTGACATGGCATTGTCGCTGAATCGGGACTTCACCACGATTTGGGTTCCGAGCGGGCGCCTCGCTAAAGCTCCTCTGGGAGGTGGCGCGACTCGAGAATTGCTCGACAATGTGACCGACGCCGATTGGAATGCGGATGGATCCGAGTTGGCCATCGCGCGCAGGATGAACAGCAAATTCCGGATTGAATACCCGCCCGGGAAGACGCTGTATGAGACTGCGGGTTTCGTCAGCGAATTGCGTTTTTGTCCGGCAGGCGACCGGATCGCTTTTCTCGATCATCCGGTTTTTGGCGACGACCGTGGCTTCGTTTCCGTAATCGACCTCGAAGGCCACCGCCAGGTTCTGACTGAGGAGTTTTCGAGCGAGCAGGGGTTGGCCTGGTCCCCTAAGGGCGATGAAATCTGGTTCACCGCGACCAAGACCGGGGAACCAAGCCCATTGCGAGCAGTGGATCTCAAGGGGCGGAGCCGAGTGCTCTTGGCTGGTCCAGTCCGGATGCACCTCGAGGACATCGCCGCCGACGGCAGGGTGTTGCTCACCTCCGAACTGATGGGCTTTCAGGTTGGAGTGGCCGAGGCCAAAACCGGCCGCCAAATGGACATGGCTGACTCCCAATGGCTCGATGCAATCTCCCGCGACGGCAGCATGATTCTTATAAATAGTTCGGAAAGCCTTCTCCGAAACACGAACTACCGGCTTTTCATCCAGCGAACCGACGGCTCACCGGCAGTGCAGATTGGCGAGGGCCTGGGTACGAGTTTCTCGCCTGACAACAAGTGGGCGACAGCCATGGATCCAACCGATCCGCAAAGACTGTCGTTAATACCAACGGGTGTAGGCGAAACCCGGAATTTGCATGCCCCGGCAGGCGCGCACTATCTTGCGGCCGTGTTGCTGCCCGACAGTAAAGCAGTTCTGGTCACCCTTCAGGGAGCTTCGGGAGATCCGCAACCCGCACTCCAGGACATAGAGACCGGATCCGTTCATCCCATCGGCCCTGCGGGCCGCGCCCTCAACACCTTTGCGGGCGTGCTAGACATGGGGCCTTCCCCGGATGGCAGATATTGCGTGGTGACCGATGGCAAGAACCATTACTGGGTGCAACCGCTAGATGGGACCAGCGCTCGGGAGATTTCCGGGATCAATCCAGGCGAAACGATCTTGGAGTGGCACGACGATTCGAACAACGTCTTCGTTTCCGCGCCTGCCGCTTCTGAGGTCGCGATTGACACCTTGAATTTGACAACGGGCCAGCGCAAACCCTGGACGCGATTTTCTCCCGCCGACAAAACTGCCATGGCTGGCGTCAGTTTGATCCTTATGGCCCAGGACGGCGCTCACTACGCCTACCAGGTTCAGAGAGTCTACTCCACGTTGTTTCTCGCTGACGGGTTGCGTTAGCTCGATCCCTAGAAAGCTGCGCCGATCGGTGGGAAAGAAACCCTAACCCTATGCTGGCAGAGGATTTTCTAGAGCAGCCAGTCAGGCAGCCAGGGCAGGAAAAAAGAGGAGTCGCCGGCCAATTTCCACAAGGGGTAACCAAACCTCTTAATTGCTTGTGAAGAAGAGCTGTTATAGGTTCAGCACACCACTGATTCGTCAAACTACAGCTTGTGAATTGGGGAGGGGGCCCGGGTTGAGAAATCTAGCGCTCGGTTGCCGAAGTTTATTATTGCATGCCGAACGCGGGTGGCAATGAGTCACCTGGTCTCGTTCCTTGCGTCTTTCGGGTTAGCGCTGCTTCTGACGTGGCATGTTCGCAATCTCGCGCTTGCGAACAAATGGGTGTCGGCAGCCGCAAGCGATCGTCATCTCCACATCGGTCGCATGCCGCGAGTCGGCGGCGTGGCCATCGTGTTTACGTTCTTTTCCGTTACCGGTGTGGTCGCTCTCACCGCCCGGCTAGTCGGAGCACGGTCCGGCTTTCTCACGCAAAATTGGCTTGGGCTCTTAGGGCCTGGACTTTTCATATTCGCCGTAGGGCTGTATGACGATTTCAGAAACACTAGCCCTTACCTTAAATTTGGGGCCCAGATTGGGGCTGCGACTTGGTTGTTCGGGAACGGATACCAGATTGTCTCAGTCCCGCTGGTCTTCGGCGCAAGAGAACTGGGCTTCTATCTCAGCCTGGGGGCGACCATTTTCTGGGTCGTACTCATCACGAACGCGTTCAACCTGATCGATGGAATGGACGGCTTGGCGGCCGGTTCCGCACTGTTTTCCACCATCGTCATGCTCGTTATTTCGTTGATGAGCGGCAACTTCTTTGTATCGATGAGCAGCGCTGTCTTGGCCGGGGCGATTCTCGGGTTCCTCCGATATAACTTCCATCCGGCGACGATTTTCCTCGGCGATTCGGGAAGTCAGTTCATCGGATTGACCTTAAGCGCTCTCGGTCTGGCGAGCAGCCAGAAGTCTCACACCATGATCGCCGTAGGCATACCGGTCGTGGCCTGTGGCTTTCCGGTGTTGGAGACGGGTCTTTCCGTCTTGCGCCGGTTCATGAATGGCAGGCCGTTGTTTGTCGCCGACCGCGAGCATATCCATCACAAACTTCTGGCTATGGGGATATCGCAGAGGCGAGTGGCGATCATGCTCTACGCCGTCTCGGCTCTGTTTGCGGCGACGAGCTTACTATTGGTCAACCAGAGCGGCCGGAGCATGACCCTTGCTCTGCTGATCGTCGGCACAGTGGTGTGGATCGCGCTTCAACGGCTGGGGTACCTGGAAGTCACAGAATTGCAAAGAGTCGCCCAGCGGACCCTCGAACAGAAGCGAGTCATCGCCAACAATCTCAGTATACGGCGGGCCTGTGAGAGCTTGCGAGGATGCTCCTCTTTCTCTCAGATGTGTCGCATTTTGGAGGAGGCCTTTGCGAAGAATGAATTTGACCGCTTTGAACTGAGATTGGCCGTCGCTAGCGACGCTTTCGTTGCCGCGGCACCTTCCTCGAGAGAAAAGGGAGGAGAACTTTATTTCGCCTGGGCGAAACCTGGCACGAGCGCGGCGCTCCAGGATTCTTGTTGGTCGTTGTCGCTGCCAATCTCGTCAGCGCGAACTTCGCGGCAGGGAGCATTCATCCTATTTCGACGGAGTGGCTCCGTGCCTCTGCGGATCGACGTGAATTTACTCACCTCTGATCTGCAGCCGTCGGTTTCTGCGGCCCTCGCCCGTGTAGTGAATGTGACCGAGCTGCCGTTGATCGACAACCAAGAGCAGTTTGCTGCCACCGCCTCCTAGTTGGTGCTTGCCGGAGT
>JASHSL010000169.1 GCA_030040855.1 Terriglobales bacterium | reverse complement strand
GAACGATCAGGAACTTGTAACCAAGAGCATCGCTGAGCCCAAGGTCAGGAACCGGGTCTCGTGGGGCTGATGTGGCTCCGAAGTAGGCTCAGAATTTCCCTTTGAAAAACCGAAGCGTCAGTTGCGCCAATGTGTTTGCTGTAGATGCGACCATCACGCCCGATGAGAAACGCAATCGGCAAGCCGAGAACTCCTCCATAAAGTTCGCCGATTTTTGCGTTGCCCATAACCACGCGATAATTCATGCCCAAGCGCCGATAGAGATCGCGCACCGGATCTGAAGTGTCGTCCATCGAAACCCCGATGATTTCGAGGCCCTGTTTCCCGTATTCATTCTGAAGGTTCATAAAACGAGGAATCTCTTCCTGGCACGGTTCACACCAGGTGGCCCAGAAATCCAGGAGAACCACCTTTCCCCGGTACGCCGAGAGTTGGAGCGGCGCGCCGTCCAATTGGGGCAGCGAGAAATCCGGAGCGAGGGCGCCAGGTATCACCGAGCGATGGGTATCGGGATGGCGCGATCGTTCCCAGAAATACACTCCAAATACGACAACGATGGCCAGAGCACCGGTAATCCATCCTTTGCGAGACACGGGGATTCGCGATCTAGTCGCCCTTGGCTACAGGATAGCCTTTGCCCACCCAATCTGCGCCGAAGTTGTTGGCGATGTACAAGACCTTGACGTTTGTAAACCCCATGGCCTCGAGAACGTCGTCAGCGGGTTTGACGTTGGGACAATGGTTCCAGGGGCAACATCCGCAATAAATGACGATGAACGTTGAACGAGGCAGTGACTCCACTCGCTTACGTAGTTGCTGCAGTCCGCTCTCACTGGAGGCAGGTCCGATGTACTCAGAGCCAGGAATATGCGCCTGGGAGTAGAGCACATGGGAGCCGACCTGAATCAAGAGTGGCTTCTCACGTTTGGAAGACTGAAGAAGTTCGACTAACTCCTCAGGTTTGATCAGATGCGAGATCGATATCAGGCTGGCCTGCTCGAGAGGGAGCGCGGGAGCCAAAGCAATCGAGATTAAACCCATGATGGCAAGGATCCCGAAATCTTTGAAGTTAACCTTCATTGGTGTCCTCCATTATGGGGTTGTTGAATTACCTGTGGCTCGCAATGACCCCGGGCTTCCGATCCCGAGAGCGCGCGACTGGCCAATGGGGCCTCCGTATGGTAACCATCAGAGATTAAGTTCATCGCGTAGAGAGTAGAACGATTGTTTTCGCTGAGGGCCAGACTTCGCCTTGCTACCTGCGTTTCTCAGGGTTGTCGCGGCATGAACCTGAACCCCTGTGCGGATCAAACTCTTCGGCTTCATTCCGAAGGTCCTATTTCCTCAAAGCTGAACTGCCTCGCAAGGTTTTCGTAGGGCTTGCCGTCGACTTCGACATAGGGATAAACAAAGTAATTGAGTGCCGGGCCATCTTGTGGAGGAGACAGCCTGACGTCGCGCCCGGTGGAGAACTGCACACGATTGGCGTCAACGCTGCCAAAGAAATAATCTTCCTTCTGCTTTGCTTTCCATGCCTCGGAGATGTCAACCGGGATCCAGCCGGTTTTGGGCGCATAAAATTCGGCCCAGCAGTGATAACCGGCGATGTCTCCTTGGTCCTTGTTTTCGGGCAGAGGGAAGCCGATGTCGAAGCGGGCCGGAATTCCGTCAGCCCGCAGCATGCCGATGAACGGGGAATGGAAGTCCGTACAGTTGCCGCGTTTGGCATCACAGGCCCACACGGCGTCCCCGCGTCCCCAGCCTGAGCCTGTCTTGTCGTAGCGCATATTCGTGAACAGGTAGTCATAGGCGGCCTTGGCTTTGGCGACCGCGCCACTCTGGGATCCGGTGACCTCGGCCGCCAGCTCCTTAATCTTCCCGTCGGTTGGAATCAGACTGTCAGGCGCAATCAAACGGGTCATCGACGCGGGCACGACGCTAGGCTTCTGATCCGTTCGCTTGAGTTGCGCGTAATCGCCCCGGGAGTATTCGCGGCGCGTGACCACGTACTCGAGAGTAAACTCTGCTTTGCCCGTGGCAGAACTCGCGATCTCAGCATACATCATGCGATTGCCGTACTCGGGCTCCTGCGTCATCCGCGTTTTAACCGGAGCCTTGACCGCCAGCACGCGCACAGTCTGATGCAGGTCAGCCTGCGGCACCGGCGCCCAGACGCGCACTCGCTTCGCTCCGGGGGGAATATCCTTCACGGTGAAGTTGTAGGTGAAGCGAAACCTGCGGCTGGGCGGGCTGAATTTCCCGGTATTCGAAGGGGCTTGGGCGGCCAACTGGCAGGCCAGAAAAAACAGCAGCAGCAACGACGAGAGAACTCGCAGCTTCACGGAGACACTCCTCAACCGGCGGACATGGATCGAGATTTTACCAGCAGCCAACCCGAGCTGTCAGGGCTGCGGCGGAAAACACTTTAGCGATCCCTCGTACCCCTAGCTTCGCTGCGACAAGATTTTGAGCCTGTCGAATCGTTCCAATCTGATATAGCATCCACTGGACGAGGTTCACCATGACAACGATCGCAACCTCAATGGGAAGGAACATAACCCCCGGCGCCCTGCAACCGCAAGCAGCCAGCGGTCTGGCAATCGTGCGACTGACGATTGGAGCAATGTTCGTGTGGGTCTTTTTTGAGAATTGGGGGAAAGGCCTCTACACACCGGCGGGTTACGCCGGCCTGATCAGGCATTACATCGCGGCGAGTCACTCGCCGGCTGTGTGGAAGACGGTGATGGGCCTGGCGGCAAACCACGCCGCGATGGCGGCGCCTATGCAGGCCATGACCGAGATCTCGCTCGGCATCCTCCTTGTCATCGGCCTGCTTACCCGACCGGCCGCGTTCGTGGCTTTCCTCTATCTCGGCAGCCTTTGGATTTCCGAATGGGGCACCTCCTGGATCTGGGAACTGCTGGTTCCGGTGCTTGCATCGCTGGGGCTCGCCATCGGACGCGCCGGCCGGAGATGGGGCGTTGACGCGTGGCTGTCCGAACGGTGGCCATCTTCGCCGTGGTGGTGATCGGACCAAGTTCACGTGCGAGTGTCCGTCATCATCCCCACCCATAATGAAGCGCAGGCGATTGAGCGCGTTCTAGCGGATCTCCCGTCCGAGCTCACGACCGAGGTCATCGTTGTCGACAGCAACTCGCATGACGGGACGCCCGAGATCGCCGCAAGCATGGGAGCCCGCGTCGTTCAGGAACCGCGCCGCGGCTATGGGCGAGCGTGCCTCACCGGTCTGGCCACGGTAAACTCCCCTGACGTGGTGGTGTTCCTCGATGGCGACTACAGCGATCGGCCCTCTGAGCTGCCGATTCTCTTAGCCCCCATCACTGAAGGGCGTGCGGACATCACGCTCGGTTCCCGCTTGCAGAAGCAGCGTTCTGCGGGGGCGTTGCCTTGGCATCAGGTGTTTGGTAATCGTCTCGCCGCCGGCCTTATCAGGCTTCTCTATGGACCGGAAATCACTGATCTCGGCCCGTTTCGCGCTGCCCGCGCAAATGTACTGCGCGCGCTCGCCCTCGAAGAGACCACCTACGGCTGGGCGGTTGAGATGATCATCAAAGGCGCCCTGGCTGGATTCCGCGTAGTTGAAGTCCCCGTGAGCTACCACCCGCGTATCGGAAAATCGAAGATTGGCGGTACGCTGAAGGGCACGCTCGGCGCCGCATGGTTCATTCTCAGCTTGATAGTGCGCTATTATTTTCGGCACCGAAGAGCCGCGGCACCCGGGCCAGCGTAGGTCCGTGTCAAAATCCTATGAACTCCTCAAGCAAGACAGTGGTGCGTTCCTCAGACAGTGACCGCGTGCTGGTAATCATGGCGAAAGCACCGAGGCTGGGTGCGGTCAAAACCCGCCTGATTCCCCGCCTTTCTCCTACGGCTGTCACCGATTTCTATTGCTGTCTTCTGGACGACACGCTGACGCTGGCGCGGTCCTTGCGCAATGTGGAAGTTGCCATCATGTGCCCGGACTCGGACGTAAACGAGCTGACAAGGTTGGCAGGCAGGGAAGCCAGCGTAGTTGCGCAGAAAGGAGAAGGTCTTGCTGCAGGCCTGACTTCGGTGTTTGCGCACTTCGCAGAAGACCATCCACGACGCACCATTGCCTTCAACAGCGACAGCCCACACCTGCCGCGTTCTGTTCTCGAAAACGCGTTCGAAACCCTGGCCGCACACGACATGGTCGTGGGACCCACGCACGACGGAGGCTACTATCTAGTAGGGGCCAAGGCTTCTCATCCCACGCTTTTCGCACGCGACGGAATGGGCACCAGCAGCGCGCTCGAGCGACTCCTAGCGCGGGCACGAGCGCTTGCGCTTTCCGTGGGCTTCGCAGATCCTTTTTACGACATTGATGTAGCTGACGACCTGACCCGTGTGGCTGCGGAGTTGCGTCTGGCTCCGACAAGGGCGCCACGCACGGCACGGTGGCTTAAAGAGTGGGAGCTTGTAGCGGCACAATCACGGACGGGCGCGGGAGAATGGTGAAGATCGCTCCCGCTTGGAAAGTGTACATACTCGGCACCACGTTGTGCGTGGCGCTAACGATCTGCTCACGCAACTTCGGCGATAGGGGCGGACCGTACTTCATGGCCTCTTTGACGCTTGCGGGCATCGTGTACCTCCTCGCGGTCCGTGAGTTTTTCGCAAAGCCAAGATTTCCCCAGCGCGTTGTCGTCCTTGGGCTCGTCCTGGCTGCTGTGTGGCACGTTGAATTTCTTCGCGTGCCCTCGGGCGCCGATGATGATATTCATCGTTATGTTTGGGATGGACGCCTGCAGAGGCTCGGCTACAACCCCTATATTGTCGTTCCCAGCGATCCTGCCGCTAAGGGGCTGCATACCCCTGAAACCCGCAACTTGAACAACCCGGATCTACCGAGCCCATATCCGGCGGGAGCGCAGCTTTTTTTCCGCGCCATCACCGCGATCGAGGAGTCCACCTTTGCGCTGAAACTGGCCTTTGTGCTTTGCGAGCTGGCCATTGTTTTCGTGTTGCTCGATGTGCTGCGTGGTAGGCAGGCAGCGCACCTGGTTCTGGTGTACGCCTGGAACCCATTGTTGGCCATTGAGGTGGCGGGAAGCGGTCACGTTGATGTTGTTGGCGCGCTGCTGGTGGTGATATCTGTCGCCGCGCTCGCGCGCAGTTGGCGTGCGATCTCGGCTCTGACATTGGGCCTGGCGGTAGCAGTGAAATTTCTGCCGATCGTACTTTTGCCCCTCTACTGGAAGCGGGTTCGCATTTGCGACGCTGTGTTGGCGGCGACTGTGGTCGGACTCCTGTACGTGCCATTTCTTCATCACGGCAGCATTCCAACCGGCTCACTTGGTACGTACGTGCAGAATTTCCGCTTCAATGGTCCCGTGTTTGCTGCGCTGACTCAGGTGGTGCCTCCGCAGTTGCTGGCTGCGCTGGCCTTGCTCGCGGGATTAGTGACCGCAACTTGGCTGAGAAATTCAGCGACCGAGTGGTCTGCGGACACATTTGCCTGGCCCATGGCCGCATCTCTTTTGTGCGCACCGGTGGTATTCCCTTGGTATCTTCTCTGGCTGCTGCCATTTCTGACGTCGGCCTCGACGCTGC
>JASHSL010000168.1 GCA_030040855.1 Terriglobales bacterium | reverse complement strand
CCATGATTCAAACCAATCTATTGCTGGTCACGATCGGAAAGACAGCAAACTCGTTCGTGACGCTTGCCTGATGCGTTTGCCCCTTGGCATTCTGACAGGGATGGGATTCATCGGCGGTGGCGCCATCCTCAGCCGGGATAACCTAGTCTTTGGGGTTACAACCGCTGCGACGTTGTGGTTTGTAACTGTGATCGGACTTTGTTTTGGAGGCGGGCAGATCTCGCTTGGGATAACAGCCTTCCTGTTAGGCATGCTGATCCTTTCAGGCCGGCGTTGGATCGATTACCGCATGAAACAGGGGCAACACGGAATCCTTACTTTGACCACCGAAAACAGCCAACCGACCGAAGAAGAAATCCGAGTCACGGTCCGCAAGGCGGGTTACAAGATTAATGTCTCCTCGGTAGCCTATCTCAACCAAACGGATCGACGTCAGCTCGAATTCAATGTGCGACGGCAGGGAGTGCCGCAAAGCGCGGATGTGCCGCCATTCTTGAAGGAATTCGCGGCAGACGAGCGCGTGTCGGCAGCCCACTGGAGGGTATCCTAATTAAGATGGACCGTACAGCTGGGCTATTCCTGAACGAGCAATCCCCGGGGATTGGTCGCTTTCGGCACTCATCCTTGGTTCCGAAACGCAGGCGCGGGGGATGCCTATCGGCGAAATCTTCGGAAGGTGGTATAGGCTGAAAGCCTTGCCCGATGGAACGGAAACATATAGCAAGGATGTGCAACGGTTGCAAAAAGTATCAGTCTTGACAAAAAACTAGGGCTATTCTAAAAAGTACCCCTGTCAGTTGATGTGCTGGGACGTCCCCCACTCGTAGCCCCCCCCACGAAGACCCTGAACATTCATCCTTCCCCTATACAAGTAAATCATGAAGCGAGGAGATCGAATGCGTTCTATAAAGCAGTTCTTATTGTGGGCGGGGATGGGAGCGCTTGCGCTGACGCCCTGTGCCTATGGACGTTCTATCACTGCGGATTCCGCGGCTCGGTTTCGCGACGCCATTCAAGCAGACTTCACGTTCCACAGAAGCGTGGAGCGATGGCGTGGGTTCAGTGGAAAGTCGGTATTTCTGAACCCCGACTGGAGAGCAGGTAGAGACTTGGTTTATACTGCCCACCTTTTTCTACCCGTAAAACCTGTCGTTCATATTGGACGTGCCGTATTGCCCGACAAGGTTACTGACGCAGTAAACCTCTTTCTTGTTTTCCCAACTGAGCCCAGCCCTGTGCCCAGCGGAAACTCGGTGCAAAACGGAGTTGCCTCGGTACCGGAAGGGGGAACATCAGCCTCCTACCTCGTACCCGCAGCTTTGGTGATGTTCGGCGGAATCTTTCTGACGGGATTGCGGCGGCAACGCACTCCCTGGCAGGCGAATTCCTAACTCGTGGGTTCTGGCCCGCATGTTCAGCGCGCATGCGGGCCAGCGACCTACCCCTTCCGAGCTGTGTTCTTCGCCCTTCTGGCTGGCCCGTTTGAGCCAATCGACTGCCACTTCCGTGGGGGGCGCATCTTGATGCAATGATGCCACTTAACGGAAACATAGCAAGGATTTGCAACGGTTGCAAAAAGTATCAGTCTTGACTAGAAACTAGGGCTATTCTAAAAGTAACCCTGTAAGTTGATGTGCTGGGACGTCCCCCACTCGTAGCCTCCCCACGAAGACCCTGAACATTCATCCTTCCCCTATGCAAGTAAATTAGGAAGTGAGGACATCGAATGCGTTCTGTAAAGCAGTTTTTATTGTGGGCGGGGATGGGAGCGCTTGCGCTGACGCCCTGTGCCTATGGACGTTCTATCACCGGGGATTCCACGGCTCGGTTTCGCGGCGCCGTTCAAGCAGACTTCACGTTCCACAGAAGCGTGGAGCGATTGCGTGGGTTCAGTGGAAAGTCGGTATTTCTGAACCCCGAATTTCTGAACCCCGACTCGAGAGCAGGTGGAGACTTGGTTTTTACTGGCCACCTCTTTCTACCCATAAAACCTGTCGTTCATGATGGACACGCCGTCCTGCCCGACAAGGTGGTTCATTTCTCTGGCGGAAACCAAGGGTTCAACGCACCTCCGGCTCCTAGCCAGACGTTTTCGAACGGATCTGACGGGCCGCCGCCACCGCCGCCCAGCCAGAACTTTTTTTCTAACCCACCGAGCGGACCCAACCCTGTGCCCAGCGGAAACTCGGTGCAAAACGGAGTTGCCTCGGTACCGGAAGGGGGAACATCAGCCTCCTACCTCGTACCCGCAGCTTTGGTGATGTTCGGCGGAATCTTTCTGACGGGATTGCGGCGGCAACGCACTCCCTGGCAGGCGAATTCCTAACTCGTCGGTTCTGGCCCGCTTGTTCAACGCGCATGCGGGCCAGCGACCTACCCCCTGCCGAGACGTGTTCCCAGCTGTTCGCTCTTCTCGTTCGCCACTTTGAGCCCATCGACTTCCGCCAATCGCTTTGTTTAGCATCTGGATCAAGCCAGGCCGGCTGAAGATTCCTAACCTCTGGCGCGAAATGCATTGAGCGGCGCCACG
>JASHSL010000167.1 GCA_030040855.1 Terriglobales bacterium | reverse complement strand
TGCCGACGGTGCGCCGGTCTCCGCGCTGACGATCAATGACAACGTCTTATTTGTGAACATGCTCCCGGCGGATCGCGCCGGGGAGCGAGCATTCGTCAACATCGCTCCGTTCGCCGACTATTATCAAGTGGACAATCGAATCATGACCACTCCGGCCGGTACGGAGCGGAAGGTCTTCCTGAATCGCGAGCCCGGCTCCACCCGGCTCACCTTGTGGGGGAACATGCCGCTCGATGATGTCGGCGTCAACGAAGCGCTAGCCATCGACGATCCGGCAGAGTTTGCCGCTGCGCTATTCCGTCAACTCTTGACCAATCGCGGCATCGTGGTTTATGGCAAACAGCGAACTCACCACACTGAGTTGGCAAGCCTTTCCACTCTGACCATCACTGCGACCGCGCCGCTCGGTGGAGGAGGTGACTCTGCCCACGAGTCGCTCAGCAAGGCCATGGTTCTGGCCGCACATGAATCGAAGCCCCTGATTGAAGATATTGGGGTCATTAACAAGGTCAGCCAGAATCTCCACGCCGAGATTCTGTTGCGCCTATTGGGGCGAGAAAAGGGAACCTCCGGAACCGTGGAAGGTGGTCTCGAGGTCCTGCGAGGTTTTCTGAACCAGGTGGGAGTGCGCCCGGATGCCTATGTCTTTTATGACGGTTCCGGGCTTTCCCGACAAAACCTGGTTTCGCCGGATGCCGTGGTCGGCCTGCTGCGGTATGCCGCAGCACAGGCATGGGGCGAGAGTTTTCGAGACACTTTTCCCGTGGCTGGGACTGATGGCTCGTTAGCGGAACGTCTTAAGAATCTCGATTCTCGCGCCCATGTGTATGCCAAGACCGGTTCGCTGGGCGGAGTTAAGGCGCTTTCCGGGTATGCCACGACGGCCAAAGGCGACCATCTGGTTTTCTCCATTCTTTCCAACAATTTCAATCTGCCGGCCAAGCAGGTGACAGACGCGATTGACAGTATGGTTGAGGCGATCGTGAATGACGGCGAGAGATAGGGAATCGCTAGCTCGCCCAGCCGGCTTTCCGACCCCATCCGGCTCTCCGCGCCTGGTAGCCAACCTCGGAAGGTTGTTAAGGCTTTCCCTCCAGGATTTCGGTTGGCATTTTCTGCCCTTGCAGACGCAGGAGGGTGGGGGAGCTATTGAGTACTTTCCCGCCCGCAGAAGAAACGCACCCGTTCGAGCGCCTCTCTCTTACCGTCTCGAGTCTCTCGCAGGATTTGGCGAACGTCAGTAAGACTGGCAAAAAACGTAACCGCCGGCAGTTTGAACCCGCCTCGAAATTCGGCGATCAGATTCCTAAGATCCGCCTTGTTGCCCTGAAAATGGAAAAAGACCGAGTTCTTGATAAAAGTGGCGTCAACAATTTTGAAGTCCCTACACAAAGCATACGCCGCGTGTTCGACATTCGAGGTGGCAAATGTTTCCGGTGAGAGGTTGCTGGTCAAATTGGGTGTTACCACGCCAGTATTCATATTGCGTCCTCATTCGATTGTCGTTGCGAAAGAGCTCTTCTTGCTCTTCAGCAAGGAATCAAAAACGTTGCGCTTCTCGATCTTCCTATCAATGAGTAGGGCGAGTCGGGATGTGGCGCGAACGCACCAGTCCTCATGCGGCAGTATCGTACCTTCTTCGAGGGTGAGACCGGGAATCGGATAACGCGCCGCAAAGAACTCTTGACCGTTGCTTTCCTGCTTGATAAACAGGACAGGCTCACCATATCCGTCGCTAGCGCCCAGCATGAATCCGGGTACCAAGAAGTACTGCGGATTGCCGATGCCTTCCCAGCCCAAGGTCAAAAACCGGGCGAACGCATCTCGCAGAAATACGGGAGCGAAAGTGTGAGCATCTTGTTTTTCAAAAACGTTGCAGCGTTGTTTTCCGTCTTTCAGCGGTTCTAACTTGTGAAGATCGAGTGTCGAATCCGTACAGCCGTGGGTGTAGGCGAAGACTTTCATGGTTGTTTCTCCTGAAATTCCGACCTGTAACCGGATCGGAGCGGTTTTGTTTGAGAGCCTGCTGGCAGTGCCTGATGCTATGGTAGTGCCTCGAATCGTTCGGAAGTAGGTTACGAAAATTGCGGCAGTAACACGTTACTGAGGGGTCTTCTGGTCATGTTATTTTAGTAACTCGCTGTGCAAAAAGCCTGCGGCCGGCAGCGTCGCATGGCTATTTTGCGGAGACCCCACGTGCACCTTCGCGCAGCAAACAAAAGCCACGATCCCGGCACCGCCTGCAGCGGGCTCCGTTCATCCGGATTAATCGCCACTCCAGCCGAGTTATTGTCGCCCGGCAAAACCGAACAAGGCACACCGCCCATCCGGAGTTCCATAGTGAGTTCTGAGCCACGCCACGAAGTCACCCAGATGCTCGCTAAATGGAGTGGGGGCGATCCGAAAGCTCGGAAAGCACGAATGCCTCGGGTGCACGCCGAAATTCGGCGTCTGGCTGACCTCGGCGCTCAGCAGGCGCGGGTGCTGGAGCTTCGAATCCTCGATGGACGCCCAGGCCACGTTGACCTACCCGGACGGGCGTAGTGAGAACATCCACGCAAACGCCGGATCAGTGCAACATATGGACGCCTTTACCCACCTGCCGGAAGGTATCGGCAAAACGCTATGCGAGGTTATCCAAACGGCAAACGAGTCTTCTGGGATGTGCACCATCCCGAGAGCACCATCGTCATTGACTTGCGTGACGAACGGTACAAACCAGTTGATTGTTGAAGTGGCTGATCCTAAGGCGGCGGTCCAACTGATTCGCAATGCACTATGAAACGTCGATCTCGGACGCCTGGAGACCTCTGACTGAGCTTGCTTTTGCGGTTACAAGTCCATGAACTCCGGATGGTAATCTTTCCAAATTCCCGTAGCCGGTGAGATTACACGGACAGGTGCATCTTCCCCATGCTTCGCGGTCCGTACCCATCGCCAGGCGTGTTGAATCTCGGAGGATTCGAAGTAACGCGTCTCCGATTGCAAAACCGCAACGCCCTCAGTCAAGAGATTTACAACTTCTTCCCAACGATCAGCTCCGACGACGGCCATGCGCGCAATCTGGCTGCTGTGCTTCTGTAGAAATCGCAAGTCGTCCCAACGCGCCTTCCAGTCTGCCCCATGCATTTCTGTCAGGTCAGCCAGAATACCGATCGGGTGGGCTTTACGTTGCGCAATGAAGAATTCCAGTTGCGGCTCGAATGCCTTGAATTCCTCGTGCGAGAGCTTGCCGACTATCTTAAAGCCGAACGCTGCTCCCCCACTCTCTCTCAGTCGCTCAATCACGGCCTACCTCAGGCTTGTTAGAATCCGTGTTGTCTCGCCATCGCCTCAGGCGCCAACCGCGCTATGCACCGTCAGCCAAATCATGGTACGTCGCGTCCCCTGAATTCATACGGCCTACGGCAGGAACACTTGCCGTGTGCGGTGACGGATACGGTTTGCGGAGAGACTTCCTCGCTCGCTGCTGCTACGTTCGGTGGTGCTATTCTAACAAGAAGAGAGGGCTGTTGGATCAGGGAGATAGGCATCTAGCCTGCATTATTCGTGAAAAGTGGAACAGGGACAGAGTTTTGATCGGAGCGAAATACGATCGCGATAGCGGCAAAATTTTGCTTGATCGCGTGACTGATTTCAAAGGAGTTATTCCAATCGGAAGAAGAGGTTTGAC
>JASHSL010000166.1 GCA_030040855.1 Terriglobales bacterium | reverse complement strand
CCGCACGCCCCGCTTTTTGAGAACGTCCAGGTTGGCTTGGGTCGCCGGATGGCTCCACATATTGAGGTTCATAGCAGGAGCCACCACCACCGGGGCGGTGGTCGCCAGATACAGCGTGGTTAGGAAGTCGTTGGCGATGCCGTGTGCAAACTTGCCGAGAACATCCGCCGTGGCAGGTGCAACCAGCAGCGCATCGATCGACCTTGCCACCTGGATGTGCTCGATGGCGGAGTCGATATTGGATGGTTCGTTCCCCCGAGCGAACATGTCGGTGATGACTCGTTCGCCGCTCAGTGCGGCAAACGTCAGAGGGCGGATGAACTCCTCGGCGGCTTTGGTCATGATGACCTGCACGCGGATACCGCGGTCCCCGAGCAAACGGACGATCTCAGCCGCTTTGTAAGCCGCAATGCCGCCGCTGACACCAAGAGCCACTTTCATAAACTTGCCGATTTGCGATTGCCGCGATGGAGGAACATCCTGGAGGCGGCAATCGGCAGGCCTTACTCTTGACCCAACGCCTTATCCAGGGTCTCGCTGGCCACTTCGGCCGCCGACTTAGGTGTCTCGGGAATCGTCCATTTGACTTTACCGGCCTTGATTTCATCCTGGGCGATGCGGCAAGGCTTGCGCGAAGTGGTGTCGATGACCGGTGGGGCACCGCCCTGCAGTTGCCGTGCACGGCGAGCCGCCACCAAGATGTAGCGATAGTTACTATCGAAGCCATCCATCAACTTCATAAGATCTCCCCTGACGCTAACCTCCTGGAGCCGCGGCTACCGCGAACGAGGCCACGATAGGCTGCACCCGCGCTGCAATGTTGCGCAAGCGGCAGCTTTCGGCTTTGGCCAGCGTTTCGTTGTCGGCAGCCACTGGTTCGGTCCCCGCACGCTTGATCCTCTCTGCAAGCAGAATGGCCTTGAGGGCGGCAATGGATTCCTCCAGACGATCGTTTATCAAAATATAGTCGTATTCCCGGTATTTCTCAATCTCCCGATGGGCGGTGACCAACCGGCGCTGAATCACCTCTTCCTTGTCCAGACTGCGATTCCGCAGGCGCAGCTCCAAGGTCTTACGGTCGGGCGGCAACACGAAGATGGTGACGGCGTCGGGAAGCTTGCGCTTGATCTGCGCCGCCCCCTGTACGTCGATATCGAGCAATAGGTCGTGCCCGCTCTGCTTCGCCTGTTCGAAGAATCGTTTGGCGGTTCCGTAACCGTTGCCGAACACCTCCGCATATTCAAGAAACTCGTCGTTCTGTTTCATTTGTTCAAACGTCTCCCGGGAGACGAAAAAGTACTCCCGGCCATTTTGCTCCCGGCCGCGCGGCTGGCGGGTGGTATAGGAGACCGAAAACTCCAGCCCGGGAACCACCTTCCGCACTTTTTCAACGAGCGTGGATTTCCCCGAACCCGAGGGCGCGGAAATGATGAACACGCTGCTCATTCTAGATTTTGTACCTGCTCCCGAGCCTTTTCGATATCCGCTTTTATCGCCAATCCACAGGCCGTGATCTGCAAGGCTTCCCCGGCAAGCCCGGCGGTCTTCGAAAGTAGAGTATTGGACTCGCGGTTTATCTCCTGCAGCAGAAAATCCAGCTTCTTGCCAACCTCCCCTCCCGCATCGAGGAGGCCCAAAAAGTGCTGGATGTGGCTTTCCAGGCGAACCAGCTCCTCCGCAATATCGCTGCGGCCGGCGAGCAGGGCCGCTTCCTGCAGGATGCGTTCCGGATCGATCTGGGAGCCGATCAGTTCCTGGATGCGCCGTTGCAGTTGCTCAGCGTAGGCCTGGAGTGTGGCTTCGCGGCAACGTTCCACTTCTTGCCGCCCCCGCTCAATCCGCTGCATGCGCTCGCGAAGTTCCCGCTCCGCATCCCGACCCTCTTGTTCCCGCATTGCATTCAAACGTTCGAGCGCCTCCTCGAGCTTGGCGAGAATGGCTTCTTCCAAGAGGGGATCGGCGGACAAAGTGGCAGATTCCAAAGCCCCGGGAAGGCGGAGAATGAGGTTGAGATCCGGCTCCGCTGCCAGTCCAAATTCCCTGGAGGCGGCCCGAAAGACCTGGATGTAGCCGGCCACCCATTCCCGATTGAAGCGAAAACTCTCCGCGGCGGCGGTTTCGAAATTGAGAATCAACTCGACGTGTCCCCGCACCATCCTCTCCTTCAACCGACGGCGCACTTTCACTTCCAGCTCTTCCGTCCCTGCCGGCATACGGAAATGCAGGTCCAGAAAACGGTGATTGAGCGATTTTAGGGAAAGGTTGAAGCTATGGCGGCCGTTCGCCCGCCCTGTCACTTGTGCAAACCCGGTCATGGAGCGTATAGCCATGCGGATGAAAGTCCTCAGGGAGCGGCGCCGACCCTGGGGAGCTCCAGATCGGCGAATTGCAGATCGTACAGCCGGCGATAGGTACCAAACTTCTTCAGCAAATCTTCATGAGAGCCGCTGTCGCCCACCTTCCCATTTTCCAGCACCACAATGCGGTCGGCACGACGTACGGTCGAGAGGCGGTGAGCAATGACCACGACGGTGCGTCCAACCATCAGGTTGGCAAGCGCCGACTGCACCAGGGATTCCGATTCGCTGTCCAACGCCGAGGTCGCCTCGTCGAGAATCAGGATCGGAGCGTTCTTCAGCAAGGCGCGAGCGATGGCGATGCGCTGACGCTCCCCCCCCGAAAGCCGGATCCCGCGTTCGCCGATCACGGTCTCGTAGCCTAAGGGTAGGGCTGTGATGAAGTCGTGCGCCAAGGCAGCCCGTGCCGCCTCTTCCACCGCCCGCTGGGAAACCCGCGGTTGTCCGTACGCTATATTGTTGCGCACGGTGTCGTTGAACAGAACCGTTTCCTGGGAAACAACCCCGATTTGCGAACGCAGCGACGCGAGGGTCATCTTGCGGACGTCGTGGCCGTCGATCAGCAAACGCCCGGCGGTAACGTCGAAGAAGCGTGGAATGAGGTGCACCAAGGTGCTCTTGCCTGCACCACTCGACCCCACCACGGCCAGCACTTCTCCGGCTCGAACTTCGAGGTCGATGTCTTTAAGAATCTCCTCTCCCTCGGGTTCATAGGAAAAACTCACGTTTTCGAAGCGGATGCTGTGCGCAAAAGGAGGCAACGGCTTGGCGCCGACGCTTTCTCGCACTTCGTCCTCCGTGTCCATGAACGCGAAGATGCCCGAGGAAGCACCCAGCGCTTGCTGAAAGTTATTGTTGAACAGAGCGAACTTACGCACCGGATCGTAAAGTTTAAACACCGCGACAATAAAGGCAAAGAACACGCCCGCCGTCATGCGCTGGTGGGAGATTTGCTGTCGTCCGAGCAGCAGCAGCAGGGCAATCGCGATGGCGCCGAAAATATCCATCAAAGGAGAACTGATGGCTACGGCAGCCACCGAGCGGAGATTCGCCCAGAACAGCCGCCGCGCCGCCTTGTGGAATCTGGCAATCTCCCAGGATTCCGTGTTGAAGGCCTTCACGATGCGGTTTCCGGTGATGGTTTCGTGCAGGATGTTCTGGATGTCGGCCAGCTTGTCCTGCCCCTTGCGGGTCGTGTGCCGCACCCGGCGGCCGATTCGTCCTGCCGAGTAGATAATAAAGGGCACAAATAACAGCAGCACCCACGCCAGCTTTCCTCCCAACAGCACGACCACCACGGCAGTGAAAATCAAGGTGAACAGCTGTTGCAAGAACTCCGCCAGGACCGTGGACATGGCGTATTGCACACGCTCGATGTCGTTGACGATGGTGGAAATCAGGGTGCCCGTGGTGTGCTTCTCGAAGAACGCGGCGGAGCGGCGAAGAATGCAATCATACAAATGGTTGCGAAGATCCGTGATCATTCCATACCCGGCGTAGTTCACCAGATACGTTCCCAGATAGTCGCAGATGCCTTTCAGGATGGTCGACGCCACCAGGGCATAGGCAACGATCGTCCAGGCATCGTGCAGGTGCGACGGCACGAATTGCTGCAAATAAATGGTCCGGTGGGACCGGGGAAGGCTAAACAAGCGAATATCATTCGATCCCGAAGAAGGGTTCAGAACGCGGTCGAGAACCGGACCGACGAGCAGTACGCGGAAGGCGTCCAGCAAGCCCACCAGTGCCATGAACGACACCGAAGCCAGCACCTGCCACCAGTAGGGCAGCGCGTAACGGAGAAGACGGGTCAGTTGTCGCATCTGGGGCCTGCGGATGGAATCGCCATGGGCTCGAAGCTCTTATTTTACTGCAGTTGGCGGGTGAGTCGGGGGAAACCGCCAAACTACCATCGTGCTCGGCCGGAATCGACAGGCGGCGGATCCATCGTCCGCGCACGCGCTGGAACGGCCTTCTATCCGGGACTGTCCCGGTGCACCACCTTGACCCGGTATCCGGCCGTTCGCAACAACTTGCCGACCTCCTCCGCCATCATCACGGAGCGATGCTGGCCGCCGGTGCAGCCGAAGGAAATGGTGAGATAGCTCTTACCCTCGCGGATGTAGTGCGGCAGAAGATACACCAGCAGCTGGGAAATCCGCCGAATGAACTCCCGGGTTTGGGGAAACGATCGGATATACTTCGCCACCTTCGGGTTGCGGCCGGTGAGCGGACGAAATTCGGGCACGAAGTACGGGTTGGGCAGAAAACGAACGTCAAACACCAAGTCCGCATCCTCCGGGAGTCCCTGCTTGAAGCCAAAACTTACGCAGGAAACGAGAATGCTCTTGTCGGACTCGCGCTTTTGGAATCTCTCGGTGATGTAGGCGCGCAGCTCGTGCACATTGAATTTGGAAGTGTCAATCACCAGATCCGCCATGGCACGAATCGAGCGAAGGTGCCTACGCTCGGCCGCGAGCGAAGCCCGCACCGGGGCGTTAACGCCCAAAGGATGCGGACGGCGGGTTTCGCTGAAACGGCGGAGCAAGACCGTGTCCTCCGCCTCGAGGAAAACCATCTTGGTCGGCAGGATGCGTTTGACGGACCGCACGATGCGAGGCAGGTTCTGCAACTGTTCGCCTTCGCGAACATCGACCACCAGAGCCGTATTTTTGATCTCCGAAGATTGACCCACGAGATCGGCAAACTGGGGAATCAGGCCCACCGGCAGATTGTCCACGCAGTAATAACCCAGATCCTCAAATGCCTTCAGCACCGAAGCTTTGCCTGATCCGCTCATCCCCGTGATGATGACCAGTTCGGCGGGAATGCGCCCGCCGCCCGAACTTTCAGCCCTGGGACGCCGCTCGGTCCTGGTTCTCGAGGATTCCTGAGATGGCATCTCGACGCATGTTAACAGGGAAAAACCCTGATGGTACAGGAGACGGAAACCCGCTATGCACGATCTCGGCGAGAGGACTCTCCGCCTTCCTCGGGTGTGGGTCCGGACCGGGCTTGAGCAAGCTCCCAGGTTGGTTGAGGGTGGTCAGCGAGAGCCATTGCGGACCCGACGGCTTGGCCAGGGTGAAGCCGCAGGGAAAACGCAAAAGCAAAGTTCCAGCCTCACGCCTGGCGTCGAGCGGATCCCTGCCCCCAATGTTACGATCGAAATCAGCAAGCATCGTACCCCGCGGTGGCTGATGACCGAATTCTGCAATGTTGCACTGCCTGTTCCGCTCGATATCCTGTTTACCTACCGCATTCCCCAAGGCATGGAGCCGGTGGTGGGGGGGCGAGTCTTGGTTCCGTTCCGCCAGCAGCGTCTCTCCGGCATCGTAACCGAACTGCACGATCGGTCTCCTGAAATCCCGGCCAAGAGCGTTCTCAGCGTTCTCGATCGCTCGCCCCTCCTCGATCCGCCTCTGGTCCAGTTGGGGAAGTGGATCGCCGACTATTATTTGGCCCCACTGGGAGAAGTGTTCCGCACCATGCTGCCGCTTAGTGCAGAGTTCCGACGCAGTGTCGTTTACCGCATCACGCAACAGGGACAGATGGCATTGCACTTGGCAGGCAGGGCTGGCTCGCCGATGCGCTCGCGCCGCAGCGAACAAGAGCAATGGGACGAATTCCGGGTCCTTGACTACTTGGCCGAACGGGATCAGGCACGGGCGGAGAGCTTGCGCGCAGCTACGCGAGCTTCTGCCGCCACGCTGGCCGGGATGATTCGCAAGCAATGGATCGTGCGCGAAGATCAATCGCAGGGTCGCGATGCATCTCGCCTGGTGAAGCTGGCGGTGCTCAACAAGGTAGAAGGGAAGCTGAATGCGAACCAGGGTTTGCTGGTAGATTGCCTGGCTCGCGCCGGGGGAAAAATCAGACTGGGCGACCTGCGATCGCAGATCCCGCGCAGCACGCTCGGCACTCTGGTGAAGCGCGGCATGGTCGAAATCATGGAAGAACCTGCCGACTTTATTGTCTCCAGCCTCAAGGCTCGCCCCTCACCCGCCATGCTGCAGTTCAACGGGGGGCAACAAGCCGCGCTGACTGCGATTCAGAAGCGGGTCGAGGCGAAGGAGTTTTCCGCGATTGTGCTTCACGGTGTCACCGGATCCGGCAAAACGGCGGTATACCTGGCCGCGATGCGTTCTGTGCTCGATCGAGGCAAATCGGCGATCCTGCTCGTCCCGGAAATCGGCTTGACACCGGCCGTGGCGGCCGACTTGCAACAGGCTTTTGCGGACCAAGTCGCCATTCTGCACTCGGCTTTAACCGATCGCGAGCGTGCAGAGCAATGGCACCGCATCCACCGCGGCGCCGCCCGGATCGTGGTGGGCACGCGTTCGGCCGTATTTGCGCCCGTTTCCCGTCTGGCCTTGGTGATCGTGGACGAAGAGCAGGATGCCTCTTACAAGCAAGAGGAAATGCCGCGATATCACGCTCGGGATGTAGCGGTGATGCGTGCCAAAATGGCGGGTGCGGTCGCCGTGTTGGGCTCGGCCACGCCCTCCATGGAGGCCTACTTTAACGCAACCAAGAACAAGTACGGGTTGCTGGAACTGCCGGATCGGATCGAACAGCGGCCGCTGCCCGAGGTCGATATTGTCGACATGAGACGGGAGTTTCAGGAAACCGGCAAGGAGCAGGTCGTCTCCAGAACACTCGCGGAGGAGATCCGGCTTAGGCTGGGGCGGGAAGAGCAGGTCATGGTTCTGCTCAATCGGCGCGGCTACTCCCCGCTGCTCCTGTGCCGCGCCTGTGGAAACCACCTGGAGTGTCGAAACTGCGCCATCGCGATGACCTATCATAAGCGCGGCCAGCGCATGGTTTGCCACTATTGTGGCTTCTGCGCGCCGGTGCCCAAGCATTGTGGCGAATGTGGCAGCGAGTACGTGCATTTCCTCGGAACCGGCTCCGAGAAGTTGGAAGAGTTGCTCCACGCCATGTTTTCACAGGCCCGGATCGGAAGGCTGGACCGTGACACCGTGCGCGGCCGCGAAGACTTTGAACGTACGCTGAACGCGCTCTACGCGGGCGACCTGGACCTATTGGTCGGAACGCAGATGATTGCGAAAGGTCACGATATCCATCGGGTTACGCTGGTTGGGGTCGTCGGTGCCGATAGCGCTCTAGGCTTGCCGGATTTCCGTGCCGCCGAGCGCACATTCCAGCTCCTCACCCAGGTGGCTGGCCGTGCAGGACGAGGGGAGAAACCGGGGAAGGTGATCCTGCAGACGTATTTCCCGGATCATTACGCGGTGCAATATGCCGCACGCCACGACTTCGTCGGCTTCTATGAAAAAGAGCTGGCCTTCCGCAGCTGGATGCATTATCCGCCCAAGACCGCGCTGGCCAACGTTCTGATTCGCAGCCCCAAGTTAGAGGAAGTGTTAGGGTGGTCGGGTAGGTTGGGACAATGGTTTGAGCAGAGGCCGGAGAAAGGCATCCGCGTGTTGGGACCCGCGGCGGCACCCATCCTGCGCTTGAAGCAGGACTATCGATATCACTTTGTTTTGAAGTCGGCGAGCCGCGAAGATCTCAATCGATTGCTGCGCGCTATGCTCGCATATGCGGCGCAGCTGAAGATCCCGCGAACCCAGATCATTGTCGACGTCGATGCTATCTGGCTGATGTAAGAAAAAGCGGGGTTGCCGGAAGGCTCTAAGAAAAAGAAGCGGGTCGCCCCCATAGCACCAAGGTACACGAGTCGAAATTACCTCCGTAATATGGTGAGTTGAACCTCTGAGGAGTAATCTGCGCCATAGCTAATGTTGCTGCCTAACGATCGGTTCTTGCTGTCTATTCCTCGCCATCCCTCGC
Source organism: Terriglobales bacterium (assembly GCA_030040855.1). Lineage (GTDB taxonomy): Bacteria > Acidobacteriota > Terriglobia > Terriglobales > Acidobacteriaceae > JAFAGX01. Next base: position 1,683 of record JASHSL010000166.1, on the reverse strand, counting down.
ATCTTGTCGTCGAAGCCCGGCTCGATTCATCGAACGATAACTGGACGGCGTCATGAAGTTTCGATTCTGTCGCTTAAGCTGGCTGGCTCTCACGCTGGCATTGGCGATGCTGCCTGCGATGACCCAAGCAGGCGATTTGGAAGCAGACAAGGCTAAGCTTCTCGCCCTCGAAAACGGGTGGAACTTAGCGCAGCTGCAGCGTGATTCCAAAGCCTTGCAAGCATTGTTGTCGGATAGGTATGTGTATACCGACTACGATGGCACGATCATGAATAAAGTTCAGTTTCTAGAGGACAACAAAGATCCCGATTACAAGCCCACGGTTGTGACCAACGAGGACGTCGAAGTCATTATCTACTCGGATGTAGCCATCGTGATCGGAAAATATCACACGAAGGGCACGTACAGAGACAAACCCTTCGACCACTGGGGCCGGTTCACCGACACCTGGGTTTTCGAGAATAACAATTGGCGATGTATTGCAACCCACACCAGCCTGACGGTCTCCAAGTGACGTTTGTGCGATGGCTCCTGGTTCTGAGCCTACGATCGGCGGTGCTCTGCGCTGGCATTGCGCAGCTACCCTCTCACCTCCACGCCGGTTTCAGCCAGAGCCGAACCCGCTCTGCTCCGCAAACAAGGTGAAATTCAGCCCACCGAGGATTCTTCCCAGTTGAGCTGATCTGACCTTGATCAGGCTCCTGTTCACGCCCCTTGAGCCAGCCTGCCATCCAGGCACACTCAACCGACAGCTGGCGATCGGCTTGGGGGTTGGTCGGACCGGGCTAATCCCCATTTCTCGGGTCTTCGACCGCTAAAGAATCCGCTAGAATATGCTGAGTCGCCAGGATGCGGGCTGTTCCGAATGCATGGCCGGCCTTCTTGGCGTTGGCGCGAGAGCAAGGGCGCTGCAGGTTCGTTCACGCGAGAAATCAAAAGCAACGCTGGAGCCACGAGGCAGCGGAGATGTTTCTGACCGGAAACCCGCTGAGGTCCGCGTATCGGGTGATTGCGCGGGACGGACGGATCATCTGGTTTCACTGTGAAGCGAAGATGATCCGCCAGGAGAATGGTGAACCGTGGTTCACTCACGGCGTGGGTTTTGACCCTGGTGGCGTCTTCGCTCGGTGTGAGCGATGACAGCGAGAAAGATCGACGCGAGAACTAGCGTCCACTGTTGGAAGATGTGCTGGAAGTCACTGACTACCCCGAGATCGTTTATGCATGCTCAGAATGGGCAAAGCAGACGGGGACAGTGCAACGGCGAGCTGACGTTGCATGCAGTCACTCGCGACCAGGTGATATCGGCGCGAGTGCTGCTGCAGGGAACAACCCTGACTGCTTGCGGTGATTTTACCCTCAAGCAGACCGATTACGGGCTCAGATTGGTCTCGGCCAGGGGAGGAGCGCTGAAGGTAAAGGACGAAGTAAAGTGTTCCTTCCACATCCTAGCCCAGAAGACGGGATGACGACTGATGGATTGGGGTGACGATGAGTCGAGGGGAGTCTGCCAGATGTGCCTAGCGATACCGGGAAAGATCGTCGAGATCTTGGGCGATAGTGGTGACGCTGCGGTTGTGGAGGTCGCGGGGGTGCGGCGAAGGGTCGACCTCGGGCTCCTACAGGAGGACCGGCCGCAGCTCGGAGATTGGGTATTGATCCATGTCGGATTTGCCATGAGCA
>JASHSL010000165.1 GCA_030040855.1 Terriglobales bacterium | reverse complement strand
GCGAACCATCGTGCTGGGAAGCTGGGACGCAGAAGAGCAAGGGCTGATCGGCTCCACCGAGTGGGGAGAGCAACACGAAAAGGAGTTGGCTAACGCGGCAGCCTACTTCAACATGGACGTGGCCGTGTCCGGGCCGAAATTCGGAGCTTCTTCGGTACCGAGTCTAAAGCAGTTTCTGCGGGATATCACCCAGGTGGTGCCCAGCCCGAGCGGAGCAACCGTGTATGCGGAATGGCAAAGCATCAACCGTCCTGGATCGCAACCCCCCGTGGAGCCCACGGAGGCCATCGGTGATAGCCGACGGGTTCCCGCCGCCGAGAACCGGTCCGAGGTCCCGGTGGGAGATCTGGGCAGTGGCTCCGATTACACCGTCTTTCTGCAGCACCTGGGTGTGCCGGCGACCGACATCAGTTCGAGCGGTTCCTACGGGGTTTACCACTCCGCCTTCGACAACTTCACCTGGTTCAAGAGATTTGCCGATCCCGACTTTCTGTACGAACAACAAATGGCGCGCATTTTCGGTCTGGAGATTCTGCGTATGGCTGAGGCTGACCTCCTGCCCTACAACTACGAAGAATACGGCCAGGAAGTGGCAACCTATGTCGAGGTGGCCCGAAAAAAGGCAGAAGCCGTATTCGGGGTTGGCGCCATCAGCTTTCAAGAGGCGGCTCGGGCGGCCGATCACTTTTCCCAAGCCGGAGCCAAAATCCTGCGGCGGCAAAAAAATCCGCCGAGCGACCCGACGAACCTCAATCGAAGTTTGCGGGCCACGGAACGCTCGCTGCTCATCGCCGACGGCCTGCCGAATCGCCCCTGGTTTCGGCATGTAATCTACGCTCCCGGCCAATACACGGGATACGCAGCGGTGGTGATTCCGGGAATCAACGAGGCGATCGACCAACGGGACTTGATCCGCACGCAGCAGCAGGTGGACATTCTGGCCGCAGCATTGAACCGAGCGGCCACGGCTTTGGCGCGCGGGCATTAATTAAGGCGCTTTGCGAGTACTGGCGACCTCGCACCAGAATCGCATCCGCCTCCAGTCATTCCCCCAGCTGCCTAGGGGAGGGCGATCAGCTTGTCGACCAGAGGCGAGTAATCTTGCTTTTCGAGTCCGTGGACTTCCCGATTGTATTCGTCCACTTTGCTCGAATAATTCATCGAGCAGAACTTGGGGCCGCACATCGAGCAGAAGGCTGCCTCCTTATAGTAGTCGTCCGCCAGTGTCTCATCGTGCATGGCGCGCGCCGTATCCGGGTCGAGCGCGAGCGCGAACTGCCTCTCCCAATCAAACTTGTACCGGGCATAACTGAGGGCGTCGTCGCGGTCGCGAGCGCCGGCGCGGTGCCGGGCGATGTCAGCGGCATGAGCCGCGATCTTGTAGGCGATAATACCGTCTTTGACGTCTTTGTCGTTGGGAAGACCCAGATGTTCCTTGGGGGTGACATAGCACAGCATCGCCGCGCCGTGCCAGCCGATCATAGCGGCACCGATGGCCGAGGTGATGTGATCATATCCCGGCGCGATGTCGGTCACCAGCGGTCCCAGAGTATAAAACGGAGCTTCATAGCACAGCTCCCTTTCCTTATCGACCTGTTCTTGGATTTTGTCCAAGGGAATGTGCCCTGGACCTTCGATCATGACCTGCACGTCATGCTTCCAGGCGATCTTGGTCAACTCTCCGAGCGTCTTCAGCTCGGCAAATTGCGCCGGGTCGCTCGCGTCGGCAACACATCCCGGGCGCAGCCCATCCCCAAGCGAGAATGAGACGTCATATTTCGCAAAGATCTTGCACAGATCCTCGAAGCGTTCATAGAGAAAGTTTTGCCGATGATGATGGGCCATCCATTGCGCCAGGATTGCTCCGCCGCGGCTCACGATCCCGGTGATGCGCTTGGCGATCATGGGCAGGAATTGGATCAACACCCCGGCATGAATGGTCATGTAATCGACGCCTTGCTCGGCCTGCTCTGCGATGACCTCGAGCATAACCTCGGCGCTCAGATCCTCCACGCGCTTGACCCGGGTCACCGCTTCGTAGATCGGCACCGTACCAATCGGAACCGGAGAGTGACGCAAGATGGCCTCCCGAATCTCCGCGAGGTTGCCCCCGGTCGAAAGGTCCATCACGGTGTCGGCGCCGTACCGCACCGCGGTTTCGAGTTTTCGGAGCTCCTCCTGAATGTGCGAGCTCACCGCGGAATTGCCAAGATTGGCGTTGATCTTGCATAAGGAAGCTACGCCAATGCACATCGGCTCCAACTCGGGATGATGAATGTTGGCAGGAATAATCATCCGCCCGCGGGCCACTTCCTCACGTACAAGTTCTGGCGAAAGCCTTTCGCGACGGGCGACGTACTCCATCTCCTCGGTGAGCACACCCTTGCGGGCGTAATGCATCTGCGAGAAATTACCCTCTCGGTTCTCGGACTTGCGACGGGCAATCCAGTCAGCCCGAGGTCGGAGCCTACCTTCACCCTTACCGTCGACCGAGGATCGATTGCTGGAGGTCATGCCGAACCGCCTTCATGGGATGTGATATGCGGTTTGATTATACGCCCGAATCCGGCCGAGTATTTTGATCTCCCCTCTATAATGGTTAAGAGAAGAACCAGAGGTCACTGCCAATGAAATCATCGTGGGCAGTAGAGAAGGGACACCTTGTATGCCATTGGTCTGAGGCGGGGCATAGGGTTACGTATAAACCAGCTTGGATGCAGAAAACCACGGACATCCAAGGTAGCTACTTGCCGCCGTTACCGAATTTCGCTGCTCACAGCCCATTTGGTGGCCCATCGTGGTTCGAGCGGTATTTCACGAAGAAATCAAGTTCAAAGTAGACCACTACCCCCCTGTCGCCTCGCTTGGGGTGATCCATTTCCTCTCTCCCGCCCGCAGTCAAGGCTTACTGCCGCTCTGGCTCGGTGTAGTTTGAAGACTAGAACGCGTCCCCCTCGACTGAAACCAGGCCCGGTGTGGGGGCTTCCCGCTGGGGCTCCAGCGCCTTTTGCGCCGAGCCGAGCCAAGCGGTCTGTGGGATCGAGCTGCGAACACGAGCAGAAACTTGATCCGGCAACCGATGGTCGAAGACCCGGTTGCGAAGCAACCCGTCCGAGGATTGGGCTTGAGCGGTCGACCTCATGCTCCCTGGTTTTTGTTCGCAACCTAGCGCACGGCCAGCCGGAGAGGCTTGCCACGGGCAAGAGCTAAGGCTAACAATGAGAGGTACTTACGGAAATTCAGAAATCGAGGATCCGTAGAAGTAGAATAGGGATGCCGTCCGGCTTGCCCTTTCGGGCTTTGAGTGTCTTGACCCGACACCGAGTCCGGGCTAATGTTGAAACCAGCGACGGAGTGGGTATGTCGAAGCAAACAGGCAAATATCTCAAATTCGGCGGCGCGACGGTGGTGATTCTCCTGGCGTTCGCATATCTGGCGTACACCGGGGTTCAGCAGAGCAAGAGCTATTACGTCACCATCAAAGAACTGCGCGGCATGGGGTCGAGCGCCTACACCAAGCGCCTGCGCGTAGCCGGGAACGTCCAGCCCGGATCGATCAGGCGGACGGGCACTACCGTCGAATTCATGCTGGTCGAGAATGACCAGCTTCTTCCCGTCGTCTACAGCGGCACAGAGGCTCCCCCGGACACGTTCAAAGATAACTCCCAAGCCTTGGCCGATGGCAGCTTCGGACGCGATGGTGTATTCCACGCTAAACAGCTTCAGGCCAAGTGTGCCTCGAAATACGCTCCCCAACCTGGGACGACCACGCCCTCGGTAGAGCCCACCAAAAGCATGACTCGGGTCGAGCGGGTTGGCTCTGGAGTTGCAAACTGAGTCATTTGGCTTCCCCCTTTCTCCGCCTAGGGACCAGCCAAGGCACCGGTTCCGGAGCTTTCCGGTCAAGCGGGAGAATTGTGGTTTACTGCTATGCTTGAGGCGACGAGGTCCTTCCCGGTTGGTTGGGCTGCGCCAGGATTTTGGCGGACGCCAATGCGGTGGCTATGCTCGGTTTAGAATGAACCGTTCGCTGTCGCTCCTTTGTTCTGATGCTTGTTGAAACCGCGCCCAGCTCGATTCCTCCCGTCGTTACCCTCACCAATCTGGTCAAGCAATTTGGGCGATTTGCCGCCTTGCGGGGTGTGACCGCTCAGTTTGCACCGGCCCGACTCTACGCCATTCTCGGCGACAACGGGGCGGGGAAGACCACTCTGTTGCGCTTGCTGGCCGGGCTGAGTGTGCCCACCCGCGGCAGCATCTCCGTGTTGGGCGCAACCAACCTGCGGGAGGTGTGCGCGCAAATCGGCTACATGGCCCATGCTTCACTCTTGTACGACGAGATGAGCGGGATCGAGAACTTGTGCTACTTTGCTCGGCTGTATGGAATTGATGACCCGGAACGCAGTCGCGACCTGATTCGTCGAGCCCACCTCGATCCCCAACTCCAGCGTCCCATTGGACAGTACTCACAAGGAATGCGGCAGCGCGTAT
>JASHSL010000164.1 GCA_030040855.1 Terriglobales bacterium | reverse complement strand
GGACGCAGCCGGCTACGACAAGTCTCCTCTCTGCGCACCTTTTCTTGCCCACAGGCTTATTGAATCTTTCCTCGAAATGGATAACAAGGCTCTCGCCGGTATTCTGTTTGAGACCGCCGATCTGATGGAAATCGATGGCCAGGATTCCTTCCGCATCCGCTCCTATCGCAATGCTGCCCAATCGATCGAGGCGCTCCCGCAGCAGATCTCCGAATTGATTGAAGAGCCCAAGAAAATCTTGCAAATCCCCGGCATCGGCAAGGGCATGCTCGAGAAACTGCAGGAGATATTCAAGCAAGGACGGCTTTCGACTCATGTCGAACTGCTCGAGAAATATCGTCCCTCGATGCTCGATCTGTTAAGGATCCAGGGTCTTGGGCCTAAGACCATTGCCCTGATTTGGAGCGCCTATCACGTTTGCGATGTGGACGGAGTCGAAAAACTGGCGCGGGAGGGCAAAATCCGCCTCCTCCCCCGCATGGGGGAAAAGCAAGAGACCAAACTCCTGAAGGCCATTGCCGATTACCGTCGCATTGCGGGACGCTTCTTGTTGGATGCGGCGGAAGCCGAAGCCAGCAAGATTGTCGAGTACCTCCGCAACTATCCCGGCGTTGAGAGGGTGACGCCCGCTGGTTCCCTGCGTCGCGGCCGCGAAACCGTCGGCGATCTGGACATCCTGGTTACGGGAGCGGCTTGCTGCGATGAGCGAGAACGGCAAAAGCTGATGGATCGTATCATCCAGTTGCCCGGGCTCATGGAGGTCATCGCCCGCGGGGAAAACAAGATCAGCTTTCGCTTGCGAGGCGGGATGCAGGTGGACGTTCGCCTGCTCGCCCCTGAATCCTTCGGCGCGGCGATGCAGTACTTCACCGGCGGCAAGGCCCACAATGTGGCCTTACGGCAACGTGCCTTGAAGATGGGTTACACCCTGAGCGAGTACAGCTTGGCTCGGGTGGACACGGGAGAGCGCGTCGCCGGCCAGACCGAGGAGGAGATCTACTCCCGGCTCAAGCTTGACTACATTCTCCCTGAACTGCGGGAAAATTGCGGCGAGATTGAGGCGGCGGAACAACATCGACTGCCCCAACTGGTCTCCCAATCCGACCTCGCGGGCGACGTGCACATGCACACGCTCGAGACCGACGGTCGCAACACCATCGAAGAGATGGCCGAGGCAGCCCGCAAGCATGGCTACGACTACCTGGCCATCACCGACCACTCCAAGAATCTCGCCTTTGCTAATGGCCTAGACGACCAGCGGGCGATCGAGCACATTCAGCGCATTCATGCCGCAAACCAACAGATCGAAGGCATCACCATCTTTGCGGGAGTGGAGGTCGATATCCTGGCGGACGGATCTCTCGACTTGTCCGACTCCGTGCTCGAGCAAATGGATCTGGTGATCGCGAGCGTCCATTCCCATTTCAATCAAAGCGCGGAGGAGATGACCGCGCGCCTGCTTAAGGCGGTAGAGAATCCCAACACCTCGTTCATCGGCCACCCCACGGGCCGGATCCTTCTGCGGCGCGACGCCTATCCCTTTGACGTGGATACGGTTCTGAAGGCGGCGGCCAAGCGCCGGGTTGCTATGGAACTGAACGCCTATCCTGACCGGCTGGATTTGTGCGACCGCCACCTGCGCTTGGCGCAACAATACGGCGTAAAGATCGTCATCAACACCGACTCCCATCACACGTCGCATCTCAACAATATGCGTTACGGAGTCCTGCAGGCACGGCGCGCATGGCTGACCAAAGAGGACGTGCTCAACACCCTGCCCGCAGGAGAATTTGCCAAGGCGATGAAGCATGCGTGGAGCTAGGCGAGCCGAACCGCGATCGGCAACCGAGCTCGTGGCCCGGTTCGCTGCCGCCTTCGAGAGACTTTTGGGGGAAGAGTGATTAGAATCAGATGCAGGTCTTATGCCTGACGAGAGTCCACTTCCGCCGACCGCGAATGCGCCCGCCTCGCAACCGTCGGAATCGGTCGCCAATTTTCACATCGGCGAGGAATTCGGCACCGCCAAGAAGAACCTGCCGCCGGCGCGGATCGTCCTGATCGGCGTCGGAATTGTGGTGGTCGTCGGTGCCGTTCTGGCCTTTTTCCAGCGACCTCGGCCGTCGGCGACGGGGTCGATTGATCAAATGGTTTCGGTGGAAATCCCCAACCAGGGCTCAGTGATGGCCGCCATCAACGTCTCCTTCCGAAACAACGGGGTCAAGCCCTTCTGGATTCACACCATCAAGGCTGAGCTTGAGACTGCCAATGAGACGTTCTCCGATGACGCCGCATCGCCGGCGGATTTTGACCGCTATTATCAGGCCTTTCCCACTCTCAAGCAGTACGCGATCCAACCGCTCGAGCGGGAAGCGAAGATCGAACCCGGAGGCCAGATTCAGGGAACCATCGTGGTCAGCTTTCCGGTCACACCCGAAGCTTTTGCCGGCCGAAAGGTGTTGAAGGTTATCATTCAACCTTATGATCAGCCGGCGCCTCTGGTACTGACAAAGTAGGAATTCTCCGAGGGGTCTGCGGCGTAGCCTGAGCACCGCAAGCCGCCGGTTATTGGCTGGGGGTCACGGGAACCGGGGCACTCTTCGGTGTGCTGAGATAACCGCTGGCATCCTTCTTGGTCACCGTCCACACTACCAACTCATAAAGCAAGTGGTCGCGGCCGGTGTAGAACTGGATCGGTTCGCTTACATTACGATCTTTCTTCTCGATGGTTTTGTCGTCGGCCGTTACGTTCAGAGTGAACTTGCCTCGCTTAGGATCCGTCTTCTTCAGCTGTAGACTGACGGTAGAAACGGCTTGCGGATGGGCTCCCTTCACCAGGGTGAATTCATAGTAGTTGCGGTCGCCCTTGTGCTTTAAGACTTCCAGATCTTCCCGCGTGCGGGCAATCAGGCCGCTTTGCACCCCGAGATCGCCGATGGTGCTTTGCAGTTTTGCGATGGTAGAGGACAGTTCGCTTTTGGTTGAGGCGACATCGGACTTGACCCCGCCGACATCGCTCTTCACGCTCGCCAGATCCCCGTTCACCTGGCCGATTTGCTCCTTCTGCTCGGCCGTGAGCCGTTCCTCGGCGGCCCGCTGCTGGCGCAACAAATCAGCCGAGCGCTGTGCCAGTTCCTTCTTGGTGAGACCGAGCTGTTTGGCCAAGGCCTCCGAATCGGCCTCGGCAGATTGCATGCGTTCGCGCAGCTCTGCGATGTCCTTGTCGCTCGCAGTCTGGGCCTTTCCCAATTCGTCCAGGCGCCCGCGCAGCTGGAAGAGGAAGTACAGCGAGCCCGCGACATACATCACCGCCAGCAATAGTAAGATCCATTTTCCGGCGCCTCCACCCGAGGCAGTGTGGACCTCCGGAATTTGCTCGATGTCATCGCTCATAGCAGCTCCCAAAGCTTATGCGACCGTGTTCTTCAAAGATCCTGCCCCGCAGCCAAGGCCGCCTGAGGCAGTTTCGGTGGGCTCGTGGACCCGGGGGAGGAACTGCTGTGTTGCCGGCTACTCCGCCCTGCCCTGCGGTCGTTCTCCTCTATTAAGGAGTATACACAAGGCCAATCAAGCGCATGCCATCCGAGGCTTCGACGAGGCAGGCTCGGCGACCACAAGGTAGTGCGGCCGGAACTGGCCAGCTCCTGAACCATGCGGATTGAACTCGGCCCCAGGTCAAAGCTTCACCTGTTTCAAACGCAGCGAATTGGTGATCACCGACACTGAACTAAAGCTCATCGCGGCCGCAGCTAGAATCGGGCTCATCAGCCATCCGAACAGTGGATAGAGCAAGCCGGCTGCGATCGGCACCCCGATCGAGTTATACACGAAAGCGAAGAACAGATTCTGTCGAATGATGCGCATGGTGGCTTGGCTGAGCCTGCGCGCGCGCGCAATTCCCGTCAGATCTCCCTTCACCAAGACCACGCTACCGCTTTCCATCGCGACGTCGGTCCCCGTCCCCATGGCGATACCGACATCGGCCTGCGCTAGTGCCGGCGCATCGTTGATTCCGTCCCCGGCCACCGCCACGACGCGTCCCTGGGTCTGGAGTTGCTTCACCACCTCCGCCTTTCGATCGGGAAGGACTTGTGCCACAAAGGCCTCGATGCCAAGTTTTTGACTGACGGCCTCGGCGGCGCTGTGGGTGTCCCCCGTGAGCATCACAATGTGCAGCCCCGAGCTTTTGAGATCTCGGAGAGCCTGCGGGGTGGATTCTTTAATGGGGTCGCCAATGCCGATCAGGCCAGCCGGCCGGCCGTCCACCGCCACGAAGACGATGGTCTCTCCGTTGCGATGGAGCTCGTCGATTTGACGCACGAATGAACCACTTCGCATGCCAAACACTTTGACAAATTTTTCGTTGCCGGCGAGTACGGTTTTGCCGCCCACGTTACCACTGACACCCAGTCCGGTGAGAGATTGAAATTTGGATGCATCCATTAAGGAAATCTGATTGGCCTTGGCGGCGGCGAGGATGGCGGAACCTAAGGGATGTTCGCTCTTCTGCTCCACACTCGCCACCAATCGCACCAGTTCCACATCGCTGAGATCCGCCAGGGGCACGACCGATTCGACAACCGGCTTTCCTTCCGTCAGAGTCCCGGTCTTATCCACCACGAGCGTGTCCACTTTTTCGAGGCTTTCCAGAGCTTCCGCATTCCGAATCAGCACGCCGGCCTGAGCTCCGCGTCCGGTGCCGACCATGATTGCCATCGGCGTAGCCAATCCCAGGGCACAGGGACAAGCGATGATCAGCACCGCCACCGCGTTGACCAGAGCATTGGCGAGTCGGGGCTGAGGCCCCAACCAGCTCCAGACCACAAACGTCACCAGCGCAATCGCCATGACCGTAGGAACGAACCACGCCGCCACCCGGTCGGCCAAGCGCTGTATGGAAGCCCGGCTCCGCTGCGCCCGACTCACCATCTCGACGATCTGCGCCAGCAGGGTTTCGCTGCCCACATACTCGGCCCGCATCACGAACGACCCTGTCCCGTTTACGGTCCCACCGATCACCCGGCTGCCGACCAACTTCTCGACTGCCATCGACTCTCCGGTGATCATCGACTCGTTCACAGCACTCGCGCCCTCGAGCACCACTCCGTCGACCGGAACCTTTTCTCCCGGACGCACCCGCAGTCGATCTCCCGGCTTCACTCGCTCCAGAGGGATGTCCTGTTCGTTGCCGTTTTCGAGGAGGCGTGCGGTCCTCGGACTAAGATCGAGCAGGGCACGGATGGCGGCGCCGGTGCGGCGGCGTGCCCGCAGTTCTAAGACTTGTCCGAGGAGCACCAGGGTGACGATCGCAGACGCGGCTTCGAAATACACCGGCGGGTAACCGCTCATCTCCCGAAACGATGCGGGGAATGATCCGGGCGTGACGGTTGCGATCAGGCTGTAAAGGTAGGCGGCGCCGGTACCCATGGCGATCAGAGTAAACATGTTGGTGGAGCGATTCACGATGGACGCCCATCCGCGCTGAAAGAAGGGCGATCCCCCCCAAAGCACGACGGGCGTGGCCAGCACCAATTCGAGCCAGGAAAGTCCTGCTGCGTCCAAGGTACGCCGCAGGCTCCCTCCCGGCCACATATCCGCCACGGCGATCGCCACCAAGGCCAACGTAAGGCTCAGGCTTATCCAGAAACGGCCGGTCATCTCACGCAGTTCGAGATCCTGCGCATCGTCGGCGCGCACCGCCCGTGGCTCAAGGGTCATGCCGCAAATTGGGCAGGAACCCGGACGGGATCGCACGACCTGCGGATGCATGGGACAGGTATATTCGCTTCGCGAGGGTGGTTTTGGTTTTTCCGCCTCAAGCGCCATTCCGCAGTTTGGGCACGGGCCAGGCTTCGGCTCCCGCACTTTGGGACACATCGGGCAAACGTAACTTGTCGACATCTCTGTCCGTTGCCTGTGGAAATCACCACCTTCGCTCATCGCCTGCTGGGCTGGCGGCGTCTGCGGATATTGTTTCGCATGCGCACGGAATTCTTCTAAACAGCGCGCGCTGCAGAAGTAGTACGTCTGGCCTTGATCCTCGATGCTATGCTCGGCCTTCGAACGATCGACCTCCATACCGCAAACCGGATCTGTGGCTGCGCTAGATGTCTTCGCCTCAGATGACCCAAGAGCATCTGGGTTGGGTGACGAACCGGCCCCGGGATGCAGGTATTTCTCGGGCCCCTTCCGGAATTCCTCGGCGCAACGCTCACCACAAAAATAAAAGGTTTTTCCCTGATGCTCGTACCGGTCGCCAGTCGAGGGGGCGACGGTCATGCCACAAACCGGATCCTTGACCGAGGTTTCAGAAGTGCGCATTCGATCCCTCGACATCAGCTTTCTTACAGCGATCTATCTCGCCGCTGCTTGAGCCCATAGGCAACAGGCCATCGGACCCCTTCTGCCATCTCAGCGATGGCCTAACAGGTTCAAGGCAGCAGCCGCAATGCCATTCACTGTGCAAGATCTCCCCGTGCCGGGGACGATCTATATATATATATATTTAGGAGAAGTTTCATCCCAGAAAGGCAGCGACTTGTTATCCCGCTATGTTCATGTTGGGACCGGTCGGCTGCAGCCTTCTATTCTCGGCGTCCTCCCGGAGCCTTGTACTATATGATTG
>JASHSL010000019.1 GCA_030040855.1 Terriglobales bacterium | reverse complement strand
CGAGGCCTGGCTTCTCGGCCGAGCCGAAGATGGAATCTATCTCATTCTGGAAGTCCTCAACGTATCGCGCGTGGCGAACAGTGTGGGCAGCGTGGCGCTTGCCCAGCGAGCCATGGCGGATGCGGCTGCTTTTGCTCAAGGCCGGGTCGTCTTTGGCAAACCTCTGATCGAACAACCCTTGATGCGTCGTCAATTTGAGGGCCGCCTCCGGCAACTTCGAGCAGCTTCGAAGTTGGCGTGGAAGGCGGTTGAGCTCTTGAACGAGGTGTGGCAGCAAAGGCCTCCGTATTCCGACCGCTATCACCTGTTCCGTCTGCTTGCACATTTGGCAAAGTACTGGACGGCGGAGGTCGCTGTGCAAACCGCCAAGTGGGCGATGGAAGTGCATGGCGGCTTGGGTACGTTGCACGAGTACCGTGCGGAACGCTGGCTGCGGGAAGCGATGATTCTCGCGATTTGGGAGGGACCCGCGCATCGCCAGATTCTTGATGGCTTGGAGGTCATGGAGCGCAAACATGCCCACCGCCTGCTGTTTCAATCGCTCTCCGCAACCGTGGCCGCTTCCGCACTGCAACAAATGGAAGCGAGGGTCGAACACCACCTCGCATTACCTCGCGAGGAAAAAGAAGCTGGGTCCGAGGCCCTGTTCACTGAGCTCGCTGCATTCACGGCAGATGCCTTGTTGCAAGCTAAGGAATGAAACTTGGCTTGGGGGCTTTGTAAGTCTCCTACGCTGGATGACGGGCAAGCGGAAGTTGAACCACGGAGCGCCTTGCGGCCGGACGTCGGCTTGTGGTAATTGTCAATATCTCCCCGAAGCCCCCACATGGTTTCCAGGCAAATAGGCAAATGTGGTCACGTAAGTCCGGGCACACGCGTTTGTTCACAGGGTGCGAAAGGATCTCTGCCGTCGTGGCGCCGAAGTTTGGGCTCAGGTTGATGCTAAATTGTCTCGAAGCCCGTCTCTGGACAGCTTCCAGATCGCCGCCGACTCGGGCACAAGTTGAAAACGACGCGAGAACTAGGAGCCGGAACGAGCCTTGGCGAGAGCTCGCACGAGTTGCTCGATATGTTTGGGCCCCGTCCGATTTTTCAACAGCGAACACGCGGGGATGGGTGATCCTTGTCTCATCTGTTTTGCTCTGCTAAGCTTGGCCGCGATGAAACTCACTTGTACCTTGAGTATCATCTGTCTGTTCCTATCGCCCTTTGGCCGAGTCCCAGCGCTCGCGGGGAATTCCCCTGCATCCCACTCGCCAGAACCCCGTGCCCGCGATCTGGGCATCCCCTTCGATGGCACGCCTGGACCGTTCAATGCCATCACTGATGTGGCTGGCGTCGAGGTGGGGTTCAAGACGCTCATCCGCGGAGAAGGCAAGCTCATCGTTGGCAACGGCCCGGTGCGAACCGGAGTCACCGCGATCTTTCCGCGTGGAAAATCGAACTCTCACAGCGTATTTGCGGGCTACTTCGCCGGGAACGGCAACGGTGACATGACTGGGACGCACTGGATCGACGAAAGCGGCTTGCTTGAAACTCCCATCCTCATCACCAACACTGGCAGTGTCGGCGTCGTGCGCGATGCCGCCGTGGCCTGGATGGTCCAGCACAACCACTTCGGCGCATTCTGGTACCCGGTCTCGGCGGAAACGGCCGACTGGCCACTGAACGACATCCGCGGCCAGCACGTCACCAAGCAGGACGCCCTTGACGCTCTCAACTCCGCCGCCAGCGGGCCGCTGCAGGAAGGCAACGTCGGCGGCGGCACTGGCATGGTCTGCAACGGATTCAAAGGCGGTACCGGCACCTCGTCACGAAAGCTCGACGCCGGTGCCGGAGGCTACACCGTCGGCGTGCTGGTGCAATGCAACTACGGCGAATCGAACCAACTTCGCGTCGCCGGAATCCCGGTCGCGCGCGAGATGAAGCTGAACCCGCCCTGCGTCGAGAGAAAGCTCGATCCTCCCGTCGTCGATTGGGATGGCACGCCGGCTCCCGTCTGTGCCCCGGGCGTCGCTACAACTGCCGACGGCATCCGCGCGCCGGAAATGGGCTCCATCATTGTGATCGTTGCGACAGATGCTCCACTGACTCCCGATCAGCTCAAGCGCCTCGCCCGGCGCGTGTCCGTTGGATTGGGACGAGTTGGAGCCATTGAAGGAGACGAATCCGGCGACATCTTTCTGGCCTTCTCCACCGCCAATGCCGGTGCCGACGAGGGCAACAGCGCGGAACCGCCCTTTACCACACCCAACGCCAGAGTCGAGCGTGCGCAAAGCTGGAAAATGGACTCGCTGTTTACCGCGGTCGTGCAGGCTGTCGAAGAATCCGTGATTAATGCGGTCGTCGCCGCCACAACCATGGCCGGTGCGGATTACTGGGTCGTGCCCGCTATCCCGCACGATCAGCTACAGGACGTGCTCCGCAAACATGGCATGCTGAAGCCGTGAGAATGCCGGGCTTCGCTGCCCGGTCACGTAGCTGGTGAGGCCGACAATCGACGAAGTGCGTTGCTTTCTTTGGTCACAAGTGTTTTCGTCGGTTCTTGGAAAGGCTTGTCTCCGTAGGGTTAGAGCACAAGATGAAAAGGGCCCTGTCCACGATTTCGCGTCGAAAGGCGTAAGCTAGGCGTACGCAAGACCGAATCGTTAAGCAGGTTTGTGATAAAAACGAACGCTTGAGAGCCCCTGAGAACACCTGGTGAAGGACCATAGGCTTTATCGGTTGCTGGTCTTACTTCCGAGATGACGGGCTTAACCGGTCAAATTCTGCCCATTCTCCAGATCTCGATTCCGGTATCCCCGCCCAGGATGCCGGCGGAAGTAGGGGCAGGGTGAACCGCATGACTGGATTGGAAGCAAATGCATGTTCGAAGGGAGAGCACGTAGACGAGGCAAGATAGAACTCCCGGGGTTCGATGCCCTGTCAAGCTGAACTCCGAATCCGCATGTGCCCTCCGAGTGGCCGACTATCCGCGCGCAGTGAGTCGGCTACCGCCAACATCGTCCTAATCGACAGCGGAAATCCGTTGACGGGTGATCACCAGACGTGTGGTACCAACCGGTAACGCACCTTCTGGAGATATTCCTTGTAGCCTTCCAGATCTCGTGCCAACAGCTTCTCCTCGCCCAAGATGCGCAGAATGAGCAACCCGACCGTGGCCAGACCTACGAGAAGGCCACAAACGGAGCCGAGCAGCAACGGGCCACCGAGGAACACTAGACTCGCCCCAAGGTACATGGGGTGGCGAACAAAGCCGTAGACGCCCGTGTCAATGACATGCTGGCCGCGCTCGGTCTGAATGCGCACCAACTGCGAGAGATACGGGTTATCAGTGAACGCCCGGAAAGTTAAGAAACCACCTGCGAAAAGCAGGATGCCTCCGCAGACCTCGCACCACACCGGCAGACGGGGCAGCCAGCCGAAACGCACGTCCAACGGCGATAGGACGAGCCAGGCGAGGAAGCCCACTTTTATCCCGAGAAGGATGACCAAATCGGCGCGCGATTCACCGCCGGTGCCGGGCAGGCG
>JASHSL010000163.1 GCA_030040855.1 Terriglobales bacterium | reverse complement strand
AACTTCCTCATCCTCATTGACTTGTCCGGCACCCAGCCCTAACATTTCAGCCCATGATCGGCCAGAGCATTTCGCACTACCGGATTGTGGAGAAGCTGGGCGGTGGCGGGATGGGTGTTGTCTATAAGGCCGAAGATATAAAGCTCGGTCGTTTTGTCGCTCTCAAGTTTCTGCCCGACGATGTTGCCCAAGATCCGCAGGCTCTCAGCCGATTCCAGCGCGAAGCCAAAGCTGCGTCGGCACTCAATCATCCCAACATCTGCATGGTTTTCGAGATTGACGACCAGCATGGGCAAGTGTTCATCGCTATGGAATTTCTCGACGGCATGACGATGAAGCACCAAATTGCAGCAAAGCCGCTGGATGTAGAAACCTTGCTGTTGCTGGCAATTGAGATCGCCGATGCACTCGACGCAGCGCACGCACAAGGCATCGTTCACCGGGATATCAAACCTGCAAACATATTTGTGACCAAGCGCGGGCACGCCAAGATTTTGGATTTCGGGTTGGCCAAGGTGGCGCCTTCGGCCAGTTCTGCTAGGCAAATGGCTGCACAGGATACTCAGAGCGCTACAACGGTTGCCGAGCAACATCTCACCAGTCCGGGAAGTGCGCTGGGAACGATTGCCTATATGTCACCGGAGCAGGTCCGCGCTAAGGAGTTGGACGCACGCACCGACCTGTTTTCATTTGGAGTGGTGCTCTACGAGATGGCGACCGGTAGGCTGCCGTTCCGCGGCGAAAGCTCGGGAGTCATATTCAAAGCCATTCTCGATGGGACCCCGACGTCGGCCGTGCGGCTGAATCCCGATCTGCCAGCCGAACTGGAGCGGATCATCAGGAAGGCGCTGGAGAAAGACCGCAATCTGCGTTATCAGAGCGCAGCGGAGATGCGAGCCGACCTGCAACGACTGAAACGAGATACGGAGTCTGGTAAGTCAGCGGCTGAGGCGGCACCTGAGTCTCGCAAAAGACGGTTCGCATGGATCGCTGCAGCCGCAGTTGGGGTTCTTGCTGCAATCGTGATCGCGCTCTTCCTCTGGCAGTCCCGGCAGCCGCGAGCCTCGCCCCTTAGTTCTGTGGGCTCGAAGGCCATCGCGGTGCTGCCGTTCCAGAATGCGGGCTCCGACAAGGACACGGATTTTCTACGGCTCGCCCTACCGGATGAAATCGCGAACGCGCTGAGCTACGTGCCATCGTTCTCGATCCGCCCATTCGCCTCAACGAGCAAGTACAGCGGGCCGAACTTTGACTTGCAACAGGCTGGTCGCGAGATGGGAGTGACCACGATTGTGACCGGACACTACCTCACAGAAGGTAACCAGTTGGAGGTCACAGTCGAAGCGGTGGATGTCGCGAATAACCGCAGTGTTTGGCGAGACAGCCTCAATGTTGCAGCGTCAGACAAGATTGCGATGCGGGAACAAATCACGTCCAGAGTCCGGCAAGGCCTTGTACCCGTGCTCGGAGGATTATCGGCCTCTGGAGAGGCGGGGACTCGACCCAAGAGCGAGGAGGCCTACGATTTGTATTTGCGCAGCATTGCTGTTCCACGGGATGTTGTTCCCAACCGGGATGGGATCGCGATGCTGGAGCGTGCCGTGGGCATTGACCCCAGCTACGCGCCTGCCTGGGAGGCTCTGGGGGCGCGTTATTACTACGACGGTGAATATGGTGACGGCGGGGAGCCTATGCTCAAGCGTTCGGACTCGGCTCTTGAACGCGCACTGGCGCTTGATCCGAACTTGATTACCGCCGCCGTACAGTTGGTTACCAACCAGATGGATCGTGGCGACATTGGACAAGCCTACGCGCAAGCGTCGGCCTTGGTGAAGCGCCTCCCGAAAAGCGCGGCAGCCCATTTTTCCTTGGCTTATGTCCTGCGCTATGCGGGATTATTGGAAGAATCGACGCGCGAATGCGACGCAGCGCTGGCCCTGGATCGCAACAGCCTATTCCGGTCGTGCTCCTGGGCCTTCATGCAATTGAATGAGCCACAGAGGGCGATGGGGTTCGTCCGCCTCGACGTCGGTTCGGACTGGGCATCCAGGACGGCAGCTTTTGTTCTTCTGGAGGAAGGCAAACTGGGCGAGGCACGCCAAATGATTCAGAGAACATCGGAGCGTCCCCTATTGGGCCATGATCTGCTTCTAGCCTGCCTTGACCAGCCATCCCAATTGGATAGCGCTGCGAAAAAGAGCGAAGCGGCCGCGCTTGCGGGAGTTGACGCGGAGCCTCGGTATTTCGTTGGCGCTCTGCTGTCCTATTGCGGTCAAAAAGATGCCGCGGTTCGCTTGCTGAGGAGCGCCATTAAACAAAACTATTGCGCCTACACTGCCTTGCAAACCGACCCATTGCTGGTGAAGCTCCGAGGAACTCCTGAGTTCGGCGACTTGCTATCATCAGCGAAAGAGTGCCAGAACAGGTTCTTGGCGCAGCGAGACCAGACTCCACATTGAAAGACGCCGACCCCGACACCCCTATCCTTAAGCAAGCCAAGGCCGAGTACGCGAGGCTTCAATAGCCTTCCTGTCGCCAGAGTCTTCTGCATTGACCCGCCCGCGATTGCGTCATAACATTTCCGCCCATGGGAACATCCTCCCAAATCATTGGCCAGACCATCTCGCACTACCGCATCGTGGAGAAGCTGGGCGGCGGCGGGATGGGTGTGGTTTATAAAGCCGAGGACGTAAAGCTGCATCGCTTTGTTGCCCTTAAGTTCTTACCTGACGAAGTAGCAAAAGACCCACAATCTCGCTCGTTTCGAGCGTGAAGCACAAGCCGCATCGGCATTGAACTACCGCAACATCTGCACGATCTACGAGATCGACGAGGCTGACGAGCAAACCTTCATTGCGATGGACTGCTGGAGGGCCAAACCCTCCAGCACATGATCTCCGGCAAGATGGTGCGCAGGCAGTACTCCATTCGTTCTCCGGAGGAAAGGCGGACGGGTGTAAGCAAAGAGACGATTCTATACATCTTCAAAGGGGGAGCGGAGGGTGATCATTGCTGCGACCTAGCCTTCTGTACTCTTTTTTGCAGCCAGTGAGTACGCTGCTCCTCGTGCCCACGAAAGCGACCTTGTGACATTTCTGGAGATTTGTTGTGAAATTGTTGTGGGTTCCTAGTTGAGGAGGTGCGAGGCGGCGATCAAAAAGTGCTTGACAGAAAAACTCAGATGTCTGCTTAACGGCGTAGTGTGGAGGAAAGCATCGGTAAGCCCTTGCCGACTGGGCGCAGCGGGTAATCGGCTGCCATCAGCTGGCCATGTTCCGGATGGCCGACTACATGGCCAGTGCGCCGGAAACGCCACAAACGGCTTCGCACGATATAATGGCGCGCACCGATGGCCCTCGACACTGGCACAAAGCTGGGTTCGTATGAGATTCAGTCGTCGCTCGGCGCTGGTGGCATGGGAGAAGTCTATCGCGCTCGTGACTCCAATCTCGGCCGTGAAGTCGCTCTGAAAGTTCTCCCCGCGGAATTTGCCAGCGATCCCGAGCGCATGGCGCGATTCGCACGCGAAGCGCAAGTCCTCGCCTCTCTGAACCACCCCAACATCGCACACATTTATGGCCTCGAAGACTCTGGAGGGGTGCGAGCTCTCGTCATGGAACTGGTCGAGGGAGCCACGCTTGCCCAACACATCCGGCAAGGAGCACTTCCACTTGACGAATCTCTCGCCATCGCCAGGCAAATCGCCGGTGCGCTCGAGTATGCGCACGAGCAGGGCATCGTTCACCGTGACCTGAAGCCCGCGAACGTGAAAGTCACGCCCGATGGCACTGTCAAGGTTCTCGACTTCGGTCTCGCCAAGGCCGTCGAAAACACTCCTGCCACGGAAAACGTCAGCAACTCGCCGACTCTGAGCATGGCTGCCACACGGGTCGGAGTCATCCTCGGTACAGCGGCCTATATGTCCCCCGAGCAGGCGAAAGGGAAGAATGTCGATCGCCGTGCGGACATCTGGGCCTTTGGGGTTGTGCTTTACGAAATGCTGGCCGGCAAACAACTCTACGAAGGCGAGACCGTGCCCGAAACGCTGGCTCACGTCATCACGAAAGAACCGGCCTGGGATTCTTTGCCTCGAAGCACGCCCACCGCAATTCGCCATCTCCTCGAGCGTTGCTTGACCAAAGACCCAAAGACGCGACTGCAGGCTGTCGGTGAAGCGCGCATCATCATCGAGCGATATCTGGCGAACTCCGCAGCCTCCACGGCTTCCATCGAGCGAGTCACGGTTGAGCAACCCGCGCGGCGGCAGGCGTTGCCTTGGACGATCGCCTGTATGCTTGCGATCACCGTCGGGGTCATGTCGTGGCTGCTGTGGCGGCCATCGTCTGTTCCCGGCAACCCGATGCGCTTCAGTGCCGAAATCGGGGCCCGGGCGGAGCTCGTGTTTGCGGGAGCAGCGGTCGTCGTTTCACCGGACGGGAGCAAATTTGTCTTCCGCGCTTCTGAAATTGGACAAAACGAGAAAACCCGTCTTTATATCCGGCAACGCGATCAGTTGCAGGCCACGCCGCTGGCCGGGACAGAGGATGCGCGCGACCAGTTTTTCTCCCCGGACGGTCAGTGGATCGCATTCTTCGCGGACGGAAAATTGAAGAAGATCCGGGCCCAGGGCGGGACAGTTGTCACGCTCTGCGACGCGCCCCTCGATCGTGGCGGGGCGTGGAGCGAAGACGGCACCATCATCTTCGCGGCCGGAACCCGGGAAGGACTATCGAAGGTTCCCGAGGCAGGAGGGAAGCCGGAGCCGCTCACCAAACTCGACGAGTCCAAGGGAGAGATTACGCATCGCTGGCCGCAAGTGCTCCCCGGCGGGAACGCGATTCTGTTCACCGCCCACGACAACAACATTGGCTTCGACAACGCGAACATCGTTGTTCAAATATTGAAGACGGGCGAACGAAAAATCGTTCATCAGGGCGGAACGTACGCGCGGTATGCGCCCAGCGGGCATCTGCTCTACGCGCACCAGGGAACCATCTTCGCCGCACGCTTCGATTTGGGACGCCTGGAGGTGACCGGACCTTCCGTGCCATTCCTGGAGCATGTCCTGACAGGTTCCATGAGCGGATATGCACAGTTTGATTTCTCGAAGACCGGTACACTGTTGTATGTAGAGGGGGAGGACATTTCAATACCAGCGACGATTGACTGGATGGACAAAGAAGGCAAGTTCCAGCCGCTGCGCGCTGCGCTCGGAGACTATTATGACCTGCGCTTCTCTCCAGACGGCAAACGCTTGGCGTTTACGGTTCGCGACCGTGGGACCAGCGACATATGGGTATATGACTGGCAGCGCGACACCATGTCACGCCTGACCTTCGGGCCCGGCAATTCGTCCTGGCCAGTCTGGACGCCCGATGGGCAACGCATTGCCTTTACCTCGGATCGAGAGGGCCCAAAGCCAGGCATGTATTGGGTGCGTGCCGATGGTACAGGCCAGGTAGATAGGTTGTTGGACAACAAGGATGAGCAGATTCCCTCTTCGTTCTCGCCCGACGGTAAGTTCCTGGCCTTCACTGAGCTATCTCCTGGGACCAATTGGGACATCTGGATTCTGCCCCTCGAAGGCGATGAAAAGTCCGGCTGGACGCCGGGCACACCGCGCCCGTTCCTGAAGACCCCGGATTTGGAGTTCACACCGGCGTTTTCGCCCGACGGCCGCTGGCTGGCCTACATGTCGATTGATGCAACTACGACGAATTCGGTGGAAGTGTACGTCCGTCCGTTCCCCGGCCCCGGTGGCAACTGGCAGATCTCCAATGGCGGCGGCTCTTTCCCCACATGGTCAAAAGATGGAAAGGAACTTTTCTTTCGCCCTGCTGACGGACACCACATCATGGTTGCCACGTACCGGGTCGTGGGAGATTCCTTCCAGGCCGATAAGCCGCAGCTTTGGTCGCCCGGACAATTTGTATACCGCGGACCCTGGCGCAACTTCGATCTGGCACCGGATGGCAAGCGCTTTGCGGTTACCAATCGACCGCAGAGCCAGGAAAACGCTGGCCCCCACGCTGTCCCTTACTCCGCAGCGAAAAACGACAAATTCGTCGTGCTGCTCAACGCCTTCGACGAACTCCGCCGCGTCGTCCCTCCCGGGAGCAAGTGATTCCACAATCAGGTATAGGTTCCTCCTGATAGTCGGGCGACGAGCTATCCGGACTTGGGTCCGGTGCCATTCCAACGCAGCCAGGATTAGTCCTCATTAACGGCGCAGGGTTTACCGACCGGATTTCACGTGATTGGTAAACGCTAGCCGACAAGGCAGGAGTAATCCGCGTTGCGTCGTGTCCTTTCGGCAAGGCTGCGTTGACGGATGGCAGTTCAGGTTAAAGAATTGGCCTGTGCTGGGAAAGCAGCCGACCAGATGACATCGCCGAAACGCCGGACCATCCAACTTGGATTGACGCGGTACTTGTGACAGACTAAAGTCTGTGATGCCGAACCACCTGAAGCACGCCTTCCGCATGCTGGCGCGGAATGCTGGATACACGCTCGCGGCAGTCGCCGCACTGGCGCTGGGGATCGGCGCCAATACCGCTATTTTTTCGGTAATCAATACAGTCCTGCTAAAACCGCTGACCTACCCGGACCCCGACCGCATTGTCCAGCTGACGAATACAAGCCCAAACGGAACGTACGCGTGGGCGTCGATCCCGAACTTCAGCAACTGGCGCGACCAGACCAGCGTCCTCGAAGACGTTGCGGCTTTCGATCAGGGAGGCTCCGCCATGAACATCACCGGCGCGTACCCCGAACAGGTCCGCGCCGCGCGCGTCACTGCCGACTACTTTCGGCTGTTCGGCGCTCGCTTTGTTTACGGGCGCGGCTTCACCCCGGACGAGGACCGGCCCCACGCGGGCCGCAATGTCGTCCTCAGCTATGCCCTTTGGCAGCGGCGATTCGCCGCCGACCCGAGCATTGGTGGCAAGACCGTCGATCTCAGCGGCGCGCCCTACGTCATTATCGGCGTGACCGCGCCGGATTACCGCACCGACCCGGTGGTGGATGCGTGGGTCGCTTTTCAATTCGACATGAACAGCACCGACCAAGGGCATTATTTCTTCGTAGCGGGCCGCCTCAAGCCGGGCGTAACTCTGGAACGTGCCAATGTGCAGCTCAAGCTCGCGTTCGATGAATTCCGCCGCAAATATTCGCTGGTCAACTCGAAATGGAGCTTCGGCGCGACACGTCTGCAGGACCAGGTGGTGGGCGATGCGCGTACTTCCCTGATGGTGCTCGCAGGCGCGGTCAGTTTCGTTCTTCTGATTGCATGCGCCAACGTGGCGAATCTTCTGCTGGCGCGCGCCGCCGCCAGAAAGCGGGAGATCTCAATTCGCACAGCCCTCGGCGCGGGCCGCGGGCGCATCGTCCGGCAACTGTTGACGGAGAGCGTAGTTCTCTTTCTCGCGGGAGGCCTGGCTGGATTGGCGCTCGGCGCGACAGGTGTGCATGCGCTGCTGGCGCTGAGTCCCGGCGATATTCCCCGGATCGGCGAGAACGGGGCAGCCGTGTCGTTGGATTGGCGGGTCTTCGCGTTCACAGTTTGTATTTCGCTCCTCACCGGCATCGTCTTTGGATTGATCCCTGCTCTAGGCGCCTCTCGCGCGGACCTCAATTTAGGCTTGAAGGAATCGGGCAGCCGGTCCGGAACCGCGGTTCGACACAACATCACCCGGTCGGTTCTGGTTATCAGCGAGCTGGCGCTGTCGATCGTTCTCCTGATCGGCGCGGCGCTGCTCATCCGTACCTTTGTCGCTCTGCGCACCGTAGATCCCGGCTTCAATCCGCACAACCTTCTGACCATGAGCATTTCGCTGAGCGGACCGCAGTTCCAGAAGAGCGCCAGCGTGGGCGAGGTGGTGAAGAATGCGACTGAACGGGTGCAAGCGCTCCCCGGCGTAGTCACGGCAGCCGGCTCGTGTTGTCTGCCGCTCTTAGGCGGATACGGCATGCCCTTCATCATTGCCGGACGACCGTTGCCCGACGGCCAGATGAGTCATGGCGGCGTTGTCTGGGTCTCGGCTTCTCCGGGTTATTTCGAAACTTTCCAGATTCCGGTTCGCCGCGGACGATCCTTCAATGTCCATGATGATAGCGCCGCGCCGGCCGTGGTGATCATCAATCAAGCCATGGCGCACAAGTTCTGGCCGAAGGGCGATCCTCTAGCCGACCGCCTGATTATCGGCAAAGGCATCGGACCCGCTTCGGAAGACGTGCCACGCCAGATTGTCGGCATCGTGGGCGACGTTCACGACGGCGGACTCAATCACGATCCCCAGCCGACGGTCTACGTTCCGCTGGCGCAGATCCCGGATAACACTACAGCAATGAACTCGAGCGTCGGGCAGATGATGTTCGTGACGCGGACGCAGGTCGATCCGCACACGCTCAGCCGGGCCGTCGAAAAAGAATTGCAGCGCGCTACCGGCGGACTCCCGGTCGGGCTTCCTATGGGTCGCGTCCGTTCGATGGACGACGTACTCGTCCTTTCCACCGCGCGCGCCGATTTCGACATGCTTTTGCTGACGATCTTCGGTGTGTTAGCGCTGCTATTGGCCGCCATCGGCATCTACGGGCTGAGCGCGTACTCGGTGCAGCAGCGCACGTCCGAGATCGGCATCCGGATGGCGCTGGGCGCGACGATGTACGATGTGCGGTGGATGGTTTTGATGCAGGGCATGCGGCTCGTGTGGATCGGCGCGGCGATCGGGTTGGTGGGAGCGTTCGGCCTGTCGCGCGTGATCGCAAGCTTCTTGTTTGGGGTCAAGGCGCTCGATCCAGCGGTGTATGCCGCGGTACCGGTGCTGCTCTCGGCGGTGGCCCTGTTTGCGGTATGGTTTCCCGCCCGTCGAGCCACGCGCATCGCGCCTTCGGAAGCATTGCGGTACGAGTGACCACGCGGCGCGGAACATTTTCGACCGTTTCTGTGCCTGGTCAAAAGCGCTATCCGATTTTGCGCTTTGAGAAACTTGTTTTCTGGGCATTTCAGCGCATCACCCTCCCCTGGCCGCTGTCGATCCTTTTCGGCCAGGCAGGACTCATTCTATGACGGGGCGACGGCGTGCCGGGCGAGAGTATCGCGGTAGTTCCAGCGCATCCATAGCGACGGTTGTTGCGGCAACTCTTCCGCATGCCGGAGCAGCTCGGCTCCGCCTTCCTGCGGGAGTTCATTCGCACGCACCCCACCAGCAGCCGCTGGAAACTCTTCCGCCAACCGCTTGAGTTTTTTGTACTCCAAACGCAGGAAGCGGTCAGGGCGCAGGTTCGGCGACGTCGCGCTCCGGTGGCGGCAACATTTATACTGGTAGCCCCGCCATCCGCCGTGGCGGAATGTCTCAATGAGGTAGAAGGCCCGCGCGGCAAGCTGCGCATCCAGTGGAAAGAGTTGCAGCCACGAGTCGAAAGAAGAGCTAACCTTGATGGGAGGTAGGGCTAAGGCGCAAACAACAAGAAAAGCATTGTCAGCCATACCACAGACCCAACGCAAAGCTTGCGTCGCTGGCAACCTTACACGTATAGTCTTCGGCCTGATGTAGCTGGGCACCGAGCTTCTTTGATTGGTAAACGCTAGCCGACAAGGGACGACCTATTTCCCAGAAGCTTGTTTTTTGGCCAACTTCCGGATCGCCGACAATAGACGCACTGCTGGACCGGCGCGTGCAACGGGTCGCTTGGGCACCGCACTAGCGGCGCCCTGGAGGCATTTTCTGTCCCTCAGGTCGGCACACGGCAGGCAACGAGTGACATTCTCCAACCCGCAAGCACAGGAGGGTGATGGGACTAGGTAACGTCCAGTTGGCAAGTACCAGTGCTTTTGTCCACACTACGCGGTTGGCAAGCTGGATATCAGGTCGCAAGGGCCGTTACTGAGCGCCGGTTCGATCGCCTTGAGAGTGGCCTATCGCAAAATTCTCCTGCTTGGCAGATCATGAAAGGGTGACAATTGCGCTACCGATTCTGATGGCCATGCTACAGTTTCCACGCTAGGTTCGTGCCATGTCCCAGTCTCCAAACCCAGCCGCGCCGAAGCAGATAGCGCCTTTGCTTGCGTTGGCCACTAAGGCGCTCAGGGCCGGCCGACCAGCCGATGCGATCGCGCCATTGCGCGATGCAGCGCTGCTCGAGCCTTCCAATGCCATCATCCAGCACGATCTCGGCCTCGCCTGCCTCGAGGTGGGCCGCGTACCGGATGCCATCGCGGCATTGCAGCGGGCCGTCGCCAGCAACCCGCGTTACGCCGACGCATGTTTCCGCCTGGGAATCGCCTTGGAGAAGCTGGGCGACATGGGCGGGGCAATCGTTGCCTACGACCGCGCCACTACGCTGCTCCCATCCCTGACCGAGGCGTGGTTGCGCGCTGGCGCCTTGGCCTACACACTGGGCCATCGCGACGAGGCGATCGGCTGCTTCCGCCGTGCGGCGGTGACCGGAGGTAAGACCAGCTTCGGCCGCCTAGGTAAGGCTAGCGCGCTTCTGATCGAGGATCGCAATCAGGAGGCCGAACAGGTATTGCGAGAGACGCTGGTGGTCGATCCCAGGAATGCCATGGCATATGATTTTCTGGGCAATCTTCTCTCTGAGGTCGGCCGTTTCGACGAGGCCCGCACATGCTTCGAACGGGTGATCGCGCTCGCGCCGCTGCTGGCGGGAAGCTACTACGATCTGGTCCGGTGCCGCCCGATCACAAGCGATGACGACGGTCTGCTGCAACGGATGCAAGCCGCCCTAGCCACGCCGGGGCTGGAAGCGGGGCAATGCCTGCGGCTTCACCTCGCGATCGGCAAGGCGGCAGAGGATCTTGGCGACTACGCCCTAGCCATGCGGCATTTCGACGCCGCAGACGGCGTGCGCAGGGGCTCTGTGCCGTTCGACCCGGCGGCGTTCTCCCTTGAAATCGACCGCCTGATTGCCCGTTGCACACCCGAATGGATCGCGCGGGCGCCCGAAATCGGCAGCTGTGATGCGACGCCGGTGCTGATCATCGGCATGCCGCGGTCCGGCACTACTCTCGTCGAGCAGATCGTCTCCATGCATCCCGGGGTCGGGGCCGGCGGCGAGTTACATTTCTGGAACCAGCGCGGGGCGGAATGGCACCGCTCCGGCGCGGCCGGGAACGAGACACCGTTCCTCGCTAAGGCGACGGAAGATTATCTCGGCGTGCTGCGCGCGATTGCGCCGAACGCGACGCGAGTGACCGACAAGATGCCGTTCAACTTCCTCTGGGCCGGGCTGATCCACTTGGCATTCCCGCGCGCACTCATTATCCATTGCCGCCGCTCTGCAATCGACACGGCGTTGTCGATCCACCAAACTCATTTCCATCCGAGCATGGCGTTTCCGACCGGAGGTGCCGAACTGGTCGCGTATTTCCGCAGCTACCAGCGGCTCATCGACCATTGGCGGAGCGTGCTGCCCGTGGATCGCTTCATCGAGGTCGATTACGAGGACATAACTGGCGCGCCCGAACCAGTCATCCGGCGGATCATCGCGGCCTGCGGCCTGGCATGGCACGACGCGTGCCTGCGCCCCGAATGCAACCCGCGAGCTGTGAAGACCCAGAGCAAGTGGCAGACGCGGCAGCCGATCTATCGCACCTCCGTCGCGCGCTGGCGACGCTACGAACCCTGGCTGGGGCCCCTGCGCGCGCTTGTCGACGCCGAGTCAGAGCTTGACCCGGCTATCGTCGGATCGTGATTGGACTGAAGCAGCCTACCTCACCGCAAATATACGAAGAGAACGTCCACGAAACCGACCCCGCTTAATATGGAGCTGCGCGCAACAATCCGTGAGGAAAAGTTCAGCCCCTGTAATGGAAATTTCACGCGATGGTCATGATCTTGCAGAGGAAATTTCACCCGCCCGTCACAAGCCTGTCAAAATTGGCGACTACTATCCGCAATAGTATTCGCCCGATACTGGATGGCCGATTCCGGTTGCATAGTGAAAAAAATCCAAGGAGGAGAACGGTACATGTCCCGAAAAATGTCTCGAAGTAACTCTCGAAATAAGCCTCGGATCAAGCGTCTGCGTCCGCTCGCCGGCCTGTTGGCGACAGGGCTGAGCTGTGCGGCGCTTGCCGATGCTCAGTCCGTGCCGTACCCGACCTACGTCACTGGCCCGCAGCCGAACGGTTCGTGGGTCGTCAGCAGTGGCCAGGTCATCACCCCAGCGGGCACGCAAGTCAACCTCGGCATCCGGGTCCGCGCGAAGGCCATTGCGCTGAATCCCAATGTCGCCACGCACACCGCCGCCGTCCTCACCATGGGTACATCGATTGTGGATGGCAACGGAGCCGTCGAGGTGTTCGACACCCGTACCGGCGTTGTCCTGCAGAACTACATTCCGTTCGTAAGCGATCCGAGCGGCAGCTTTAACGGGATAGCCTATTCGGCGGACGGCAAATACCTGCTGTTCAGCCAGGACGGTCATCAAAATCCCACCAGTATGAGCAACGTCACCCTCGCCAAGGTCAATGCAGAGGGTTTGCTCGAAGACGACGCCCAGATCAGCGTGCCGCCGAACAATTCCTTCATCACCTGTTTTCCGAACAGTCCCCCGGCCTCTAGCGGAGATTTCATACCCTGCGGCACGCTCTATACTCCGAGCACTTCTTATCCCGGCGGCGTGGCGACCTCACCGGATGGCAAGAGCGCCTACGCCCTGCTGAACCAGAACGATACGCTCGCCCAGATCGACCTGACCGCGAAGCCGCCGAAGCAGGGTGAGCAGATCCGCGTCGGCAACGCGCCGCACAGCATCGTGATCGACAGCAACGGCACGACCGCCTACGTCAGCAACGAGGGTGGCCGGGTCGCTACCAAAAACGACTACCAGACCACCTCCGCCGGCACTCCAATGGTCGCCAACCCTGCGATTGGTTTTACGACCACCGGTACCGTTTCTGTCGTGGATCTGGCCTCGCTGAAGGTGACTGCTAGTATCGAGACCGGTCTGCACGGTCTGCACCCGACCGGGTTGGCGTTCTACGGCAAGTACCTGTTGGTCACGAACACCTTTAGCGACACCATCTCGGTCATCGACACGACTAAGAACGAGGTGGCCTGGACGATCGACCTTGGGCTGCCGATCGGAGTGCCCGGCGAAGGCCAACCGGCCTATGGCGCCGCGCCGAACTCGATCGCCGTCGATGCCGCGAGAGGCATTGCCTATGTCGCGCTGTACAATGCCAACGCAATCGGAGTGGTGAGCCTCAGCAAGGGCGCGACCAATCCCGTCATCGGCATGATCCCGGTCGCCTATGCGCCGGATTCGGTCGTGCTCGACGAGTCCGATAACGTGCTCATCGTTGCCAACGACAAGGGCATCGGCACGCGTGATTCGTTCGAGTGCGACGGAACGCCGCCCGTCTGCAACTACAATACTCACCAGGACAATGCCACCGTCAGCATCGTCCCCGTGCCGAATAGCGGGACTTTGGCGGCGTGGACGAAACAGGTTTTCGAGAACAACCACTGGGATCTGACGCAGAATATTACGGCTGCCTCCGGTGGCAGCCCGTCTACTAAGCCCGTGGCAATCCCGGAAAAGATCGGCGATCCGTCGCTGATCAAGCACGTGTTCCTGATCATTCGTGAAAACCGCACCTATGATCAGATCCTGGGCGACGTGGCCGCCGGCAATGGCGATCCCTCGTTGGCAGTGTTCGGCTTCAGCCCCCCGACGTACCTAGACACGCCAAACGCGCACGAGTGGGTGAAGCGCTTCCCGCTCCTCGACAATTTCTACGACCCGAGCCGCCAGTCCGCCGACGGTCATCAGTGGATCGCCGACGGCATGGCACCCTACGACGACGACATCCAGTCGCCTGACTGGATCCGAAGCTATCCCGGCGGGAACAACGGCGATGCGCTCATCTATCTGCCTAAGGGCTTCCTGTTCTCGGAAGCGGCCGCCGCCGGTCTGTCGGTGAAGATGTACGGCGAAGACGGCGAGAACGAAAGTTTCAAACAGCCGAACGGGTCGACCAGCGAGCCGAGCTGGACCGAGTTCTACAACGACGCGAAGAACTTCGAGGCTGGGAAAGAGAAGACGCTGTACTATCAGAACACGGTTATCGAACAGGCCACTAACCCGGCCGTGTCTCCGCACCTCGTTGTGAACTTCCCGGAGTTCGATCTGGGCATCCCCGACCAATTTCGCGTCGATCTGTGGGTGCAGGACTTCAACCAGGATGTCGCGGCCGGTACGGTACCCGCGTTGAGCATCATATGGATAATGGACGACCACACCGGCGGCCCGCCAACCCCCAACGCCGAACAGGCCGATAACGACTTGGCCGTGGGGCGCATGATCGACTACATCAGCCACAGCAGCGTGTGGTCCACGTCGGCGATCTTTATGGAGGAAGACGACTCGCAGAACGGCGTCGACCACATCGACGGTCATCGCGCCCCGGGCTATATCATTAGCCCGTACGCCGTGCAGTACGGACCCACCGACCATACCTACTACACGCAGGTCAACATGACGCGGACGATCGAGCAAATCCTCGGTCTGACGCCCATGAACCAGTTCGACCTGGTGGCGTCGCCGATGAGGACGGATTTCGTCGACGGCCCGCCGCCCGCGGACAACTTCAAGCCGTGGACGCACGTGCCGAACCAGGTCCCGCTGGACGAGGGCGTTTCGGCGAGCGTAGATAGCCCAAAGGACAGCGCTAAGATCAAGGCCCTGAGGGCGGCTTGGCTCCAGAAGAAGGCAGAGATCTTCGCCGGCAAACTGACCAAGCCCGACTCGGAAGACCCGGACACCGTCAACCATCTGAACTGGTACCTGTCCACCGGGTTTACGCGGCCCTATCCCGGCGAGAAAACGGTTCGGCCCCCGAGCGAGTTCAATAACCCGGCGCCGACCACCGCTGACTTGGACGACTAAAACACCTTCCGACTGCAGGCGCCCTCTCCCCGATGACCGGGGAGAGGGTTTTCTTGTTCATCGCCTCCTGACTCATCCGCGCCGCTGTGGCTATCGACATGCCATTGATGAATTTGTGGAACGATAGTGTGCTCGACTCAGCCAGTTTAGGTTTAGCCCGTTATTCAAGCTCAGCTGGGATCGATTCTCCCAGGTCGATTTTTCAGTAGCGATGATCCCTCCTTCCAAAGAACACTGCGACTGTTGTATTCCTGGGTCGGAACAGGAGACCCCTACCATTTGAAGCCCCTCCTGTAGCCGTCACGAAACATGAGCCATCGCGGCATCCGCCGCCTTCACCATACCTGACCACAGCGATCTGAAGGCCGCGCGAATCTCTTCTGAAAGAAGTCGGGAGCTGTTCCCATGCCGCGAAGTGACCGCCTTTGTGGCTGACCAACAAAGTGGTGCAGAAGGCAGATTCATTGCGATACTGGGCTCTTCAGAGGCGTGGTGGTCGGCATTCATTTCCCCGGTGGTCCGCCAAATGAGGTCCCGAGTTGATCCTCAAGCCAAGAAGCAAAGGGCACAAATTCTGGCGCGAGCACTTCGCAAGATCGGATACCAGGTCACCATCGCACCCATAAACCAAGTTACGGCCACAAACGGAATCTAAATACAGGAGAGGATTTTCGACGGGTGTTATCCCAGAAATCCGTGTCGGGAAATAGCTCCTGCCGTGTCGTTACCGCTTACCGACTCCGAGCGGATCACGGGCAATCCGGAAATTGAACCACGGAGAGCTAGGCGAGCCATAAGTCAGCCTCGAGGAAATCCCTGCAGAGTAGGACCACCCGGGATTGGTCCTCGCTGGCGCTCGGCATTGGTGCGGCCACTGAACAATCAGGACCCAAAGCGCAACGCTAATCAGTTGGTTGTTAGCTCCCCCGCACTTTGCGCACATCAAGATGTGACTCACTTCACAGACATCGCGTGACCCTGAGCACAGAATCGCGTGTGTGAATTTTCTCGCTTCCGCGAGGAGCAACTCCCACCACGGGACGCAACACCCGGGACGCGAGACGATTCATAGTCGTTCAAATCGGGTCCGTTCGGCACGAGAGGTTTAGCTGTCATGCAATCGGCCGCCTCTTACCGAGGGAGAACTGTCATGGAAAACCTTAGAGGGATTATCGCCAGGCATCCCTTCTGCGCCGGCTTGGCACCTGACTACATTGATCTGCTGACTAGTTGCGCCTCGAATGTCCGCGTCGAGACGGACTTTTGCCTCTTTCGGGAGGGAGGCGAAGCCAATCAGTTCTACTTGATCCGAGAAGGCAAGGTGGCACTTGAGGTGGTCGCACCTCAAGACGCGCGTCTCACCGTGGAGACGGTGGCTGCGGGCGAGGTGTTGGGTTGGTCCTGGCTCGTTCCACCTTATCGCTGGCATTTTGGTGCGCGCGCAGTCGAACCGGTTCGCGCCATCGCGGTGGATGCCAAATGCCTGCGCGCGAAATGCCAAAACAGCCCTCACCTTGGGTGCGAACTGCTGAGGCGGACAGCTGAAATTATGAGTCAGCGTTTGGACGCGACCCGCTTTCGTCTGCTTGATCTCTATTCGGCCGAAGTGCGATCGAGATGAGGGTCAGCATGCGGAGGATGGTGAGTTAGCCAAACGTAGGCAACTGGTTTGAGCTTCGCGCTGAAATTCGCTAGATGTCCGCGTCTCGCCTTCACGATTAGTAGCGCGTTTTGTTCCATTGCGCTATGGACTGTTGCCGGATCGAACCCCACCGGCCGGGAACGCGTCGCCCCGCCGCCAAGGGCCAAGGCAACGCCGAAAAGTTCGCGAAAAGGCAGGTAACGAGGAGATTCCGCACGGTGGACTTGCCTTACGAATCGTCATTCCCAAAGCGCTAAGATTGCCAATGAAGAGATACGTCCGTTTCGCGATGGTGTTCTGGAGAACTGCGGAAAGAGAGACGAAAACTCGCGAATCGATCGCGTAGCCAGACACCGAAAGATGGCATACGAGGGAAGATTCTTGTGATTTGCATCACTGCAACGTACGGTTGACCCGAGTACGCATGCTATTCACGATGATGTGCGGTGCTTCACACGACAGCCCAGAACTGAAGGATTTCAGCAAACTGCGCCTTCGCGCACAGGCGTTAGGTCCACAGCGCGTTGGTGTAGTTGCGGCTGAGGACGACGTCGCCCTGACCGCCGCCGATGCGGCACTGCGGCTTGGTATTGCCATTCCGGTGCTGATCGGCAATGAGCGCAAAACCCGCATGAAGGTGGAGGCGCTGGAGCTTTCCGCCCTCATAGTTAAAGCGGAGTTTGTCGGCGCGGATGACTCCGCACTAGTCGCTGCCCACATGGCACGGGACAACCAGGTGGACGTTTTGTTGAAAGGGCACCTGCGCACCGATCAGTTCTTGCGGGCCGTACTCGATAATAAGGCGGAACTGCGCACCGGACGGCTGTTGAGTGACGTTTTCCTTTATGAGGACAGGCTGGCAGGCAGTCTCAGGTTGGTGGGGATCACCGATGGCGGGCTGAATGTCTCACCAAGTCTGGAACAGAAGAAGCAAATCGTGCAAAACGCAATCGAAGTCATGCGTTCCCTGGGACTGGCGCGTTCGAAGATTGCCATCATGAGCGCTACAGAAGCTGTCAGTGCATCCGTACCCTCGACCGTAGATGCTAAGGCACTTACCGAGATGGGCGAGGCCGGTCAGTTTGGTGATGCAGAAGTTTTCGGCCCACTTGCGCTCGATTGCGCATTGTTGAGGTCGGCGGCTCAGGCCAAGGGCATTGCGCATCTGGTGGCTGGTCACGCGGACTGCATGGTGGTTCCCAATATCGAGGCGGGCAACCTCCTGGCCAAGTCCGCGAAGTATCTAGGCGGATCGCAGTGTGCTCACGTGGTTGCAGGCGCGAGGGTACCAATCCTGATTCCCTCCCGCGTGGAGAGTGTCGACGACAAGCTGAACTCGATTGCCTTGGGGGTCATCTTTGCGACCCGACACTTTTAGGATTCTCGCCATTAACCCCGGGTCCACGTCCACGAAGTTAGGACTGTACGTGGACGAGCGTCCTAAGTTCGCAAAGAATATCCGGCACTCTGAGGTAGAGATGGCACAGTTCCGTCGACGCCCAGTTGTAGATCAAAGGCAGTTTCGTTGTGCTCAAATCGAATCTGCACTCGCCGAGTCAGGCCATAACGTCCGTGA
This sequence comes from Terriglobales bacterium, assembly GCA_030040855.1. Classification (GTDB taxonomy): domain Bacteria; phylum Acidobacteriota; class Terriglobia; order Terriglobales; family Acidobacteriaceae; genus JAFAGX01. Next base: position 624 of record JASHSL010000163.1, on the reverse strand, counting down.
GTTGCACGCAGTTGTAGGACGTGGTGGCCTTCTGCCTCCGTTAGCTAGTGGCACGTACCTTGTGAACAAGGCGATGCTGGACGCGTTGCGTCTGGCCAAGCGCGGTGAACATGCATCCAACCTTGGTGCCTTCCTGGCCCATGACATCGCACAAAAGGCCGGTGTACAAGCCTACGTGGTCGACCCAGTCAGTGTAGACGAGTGGCCGGCCTATGCACGCCTGTCGGGGTCCGCGCTCCTGGAGCGGCAATGTTTATCGCATGCTCTGAATTCCAAGGCAGTAGCGAAGCGTTATGCACGCGAACGCGGTAACGCGTACGAATCACTGCGTTTGATTGTGGCCCACTTGGGCAGCGGCATTTCGGTTTCAGCGCACAAAAGCGGCTGCATGACAGACGCGACAAATTCGCGTGAAGAGGGAGCGTTCTCCACGGAGCGTGCGGGCGGTGTACCGGCAATGCAGTTGGTCGATCTCTGCTTCAGTGGCAAGTACACCCGGAACCAAGTAGAAGATCTCTTGTTCCGCGACGGCGGGCTGTACTCATATCTGGGCACGAAAGATCTTGAGGAAGTCGAGCGTAGAATAACGTCCGGTGAGGCAAAAGCCTCGATAGTCTATGAAGC
>JASHSL010000162.1 GCA_030040855.1 Terriglobales bacterium | reverse complement strand
AGCAAATCCTCGTCGAGGGGCAAAGTGTTTTGGGAGAAGATCGGGTAGCCCAATTTTTGGAATTCCTCAAGAATCTCGTGATTGAGACCAGGATCGTGATGATAGGGACGACCGAGCATTACGATGCCGATGCGGTCTTCCTGCTCAAGCTGATCAAGGACCTGGCGGGCGCGCTTACGGATGCGAGTCTCGTAATCCTTCAGGGCCTCAAAGCCGAGCTCGACCGCCCGGTTATTCTCTTCCTCGGACAAGCCGAGAACGGGCTGCCATGCCTGAAGCATCTGGTAGGCAAAGAGCTTGCGATCGGCAAAGTTCAGGATCGGATCGAGATAGCGCACATTGTGCTCGGCAAAGACGTCGTTCTCTTTAGTGAACGCAGCCTTGACGGTCTCGGGCGTGGCGGTCACGGTTGGACAGGCATTGGTGCCAACGAGATTGACCAGAGGCGAGTGCAACACATCGTACATGGGGAAAAAGACCACGTTGAGCGGCTTTTTTCGGTGTTTCTCTTGGATCAGATTGTAGACGTGCGAAATCCCGATCTTCGCCGGAAAGCAAGGATCGATTGCACCTCGGTTGGCGCCGGCACGATAGAGCTCCGGGCTGGTGTAGTCGGAATAGATGATGTTCTCCGGCTCAACCCCCAGGCTTTCCAGGTAGGCATTGAAGAGCGGCGCGTAGGTGTAAATGTTGAGCACGCGCGGAATCCCGACGCGCAGCGTCTTGCGGCCCTGCATCAGGGCAATGCGCTCTTTCGCCGACTTGGTCCAAGCGCGGGTGGGAATGGGATCGGCAATCTTTTTGGGGTTGACCGGACGAAAGACTTCCTTCGAAGCCAGATCCACGAAGTTCGGGTGCTGCTCCTTGATCTGGTCGAGGCCGGCTTTGATTCCCTTCATCTCGTTGACGTCTTCGACCGTGCCCTTTTCGCAGGTGGCAATGATCAGGCGCTGCTCCCCGTGCATCAGAGGAACCTTGGTGACCTTTTGAATGGGGACAAAACTAAGGTCGGTCTTGGCTTCGGTTCGGACATCGATGAACGTGCGCAGGCAATTGTTCTTGCAGAAGTTGCAGCGAGTGGCTTCGTTCCGGGTGGTGCGGTATTCGATCTTACGAACCGCCTCCAAGCCGATGAAGGTTGTGGTTTTGCCATTGCGCCACAGGCGTAGCGACTCGGCCGCCGCGCCGATCGCTCCCGATTCCCCGCAGTGCTCGTGGACAATGATTTCCGGCTGCTTCCCGGCGGCACGAAAGCTGTTGCGGATGAAGTCGACTTCGGCTTTGACCACGGCCAGGTTGTTCTGGGTTCCGCCCTGGAGCACGAAGCGGGAGCCGAGCGCGGCCAGATTCGGGATGCTAGCTACGTAGAGGAAGACATTCTTGGGCAATACCGCCGCCAAACCGGCCAGAATCTCCTCCGCCCTCCAGCCCTGACGTTGGAAGTTCACGATGTCAGACTGCATGAACACGGCACAACCGTAGCCAAACACGGGCATGGCCTGGGCCGAGAAGGCAAGGTCCGCATACTGGTCGACCTTCAAGCCAAAGCCTTCCGCAGTCGATTGCAGGAAATAGCCGTTTCCCGCGGAACACTGGGTATTCAGCTTGAAGTCCTTCACGCGTCCCTGATGCAGGATGATGATCTTGATGTCCTGCCCGCCCACGTCGACGATGACGTGCGGATCGTCGTAAAACTTTAGGGCGGATTCGGTGTGTGCCACGGTTTCGACCAGAGCCACATCGGCGTGGAGCACATCCTTCAGGATGTCTTTGGCATAGCCGGTGGTGGCAACGCCAAGCACCTCCAACTTGGCCTTCTGGGCTTCCACTTGGCCGCGCAGGTTCTCGAACATGTCGAGCGTGTCCTGGATGGGGTTCCCATTCGAGAGTTGGTAGGCCTTGACCAGAATGTCGCCGTTCTCGTCGAGCAACACTGCCTTGGTGGAGGTGGAGCCGCCGTCGATTCCGACGAAGCCAGCCACCACCTGGTTGGTCGAAAACGTGGCCGGAACAAACTTTTTGCGGCGGTAGGCTACTTTGAAATCCTCGAGCTCCTCGTCGTTCGACACCAGACCGCTCGCACCCGACTTCGCCTTCTCTTCCTGACGACCGTACTCGATGTAGTGGACCAGGGTTTCGTGTCCCTGATAGCAACCGACGCAGTCGTCTTCGCTTTTGCCAAACGCCACCGCTCCCAAGGCGGCGAAGTACTGTGCGTTTTCAGGTACCTTGATCAGATCCTCCGGCTTAGACCCGTCGGGAACCGAAACCTTGCGTTCCTGCCACATGCGCGGAATGTTGGCCTGCCAGGCTTCGCGCATCCCGCGGATAAAGCTGTTTGGCCCTCCCAGCAACAACACGTGGGGGCGCAAGGTATTGCCCCGCGTCAGCACGCTGAGATTCTGCAGAACAATGGCCTCAAAGAGCGAAGCCATCAGCTCGTCCGGAGGGGTTCCCACCTTCTGGAGGCTGTTGATGTCGGTCTCGGCAAACACGCCGCACTTGCCGGCGACCTTGTGCAGCTTGATTCCGTTGTAGCCTTGATCGGAGAGCTGCTCGACCGGAATCTTCAGCTTGGCATTGATCTTGTCGATCACCGCGCCCGTGCCCCCGGCGCACTTGTCGTTCATCGAGGGAATTTTCTTCTTGCGTCCGCTCTCTTCATCATCCTTAAAGACAATGATCTTCGCGTCCTGCCCTCCGAGTTCGATGACGGAATAAACCTCCGGGTGAAGCTTCTCGACTGCCAAGGAGACCGCGGTGACCTCCTGCACGAACTTTGCCCCTATCTGCTCGGCGATCGAACCGCCTCCCGACCCGGTCAGAAACATGCGCGTGTTTTGCCGGTTGATGCCGATTTCGCTTTCCATGCGACCGAGAAATTCCAGCGTCTTCTCCGGCTGCTTGGTCTCGTGGCGTTGATAGTCCCGCCAGAGAATCTGGTCACTGTCGGCATCGACCACCACGGCCTTGACCGTGGTTGAACCTACGTCAAGACCTACCATGAACTTGTTTTGCCGATCATGGCCGTGCGCCCGTTGTTCGTGCATTGCTTCCTCTCTTGGTCCCTTTCCCGCAGGAGAATTCCTGCGCCCCGACGACTGCGGTTTACGCTAAGAGCGCTCGGAACCGAATGCAGCGCTTCAGCTTTGTCCCCGCCCTCGGTGCGAAGTCAGTTACCCGCTCTAATCTCCACTCGCGGCCGCCGGAACCGCGATCCCTGGAACGCGCGAGCGTCGCCAGGATCGGGTGCTTTTATCCATGCGATCACTCACGTGTAGGATGAACTGTGCTGCCGTTCCAGCGACTCCCTTCCGATGCGGCACGTGATAGAAGGGTCGCCGCAACTCAGGATGCTCGGCAATGTACTCCCGAATTTCGTCCAGGCTCTTGCCGGTCGACTTCAGACACTGTTCGAACTCGGCCTTTGCCTTCACCTTCGCCTCGCCGAGCGCCATCTGGACTCGGCTGTGGGCATTGACCTCGCCCTCGCCCGAGGTCTCGATCGGCAGGAAGATCATGTCTTTGAATTTATTGATCACCGCCGATTGCACTCCGTCCGACTGCGAGGAAGGCATACAGCCAAAGGGTTTCAGCGCCAGCACCATATGGCAGAGTTTGTGAACCGTGTAGTAGACGTTCTTGCCCACTTCGAGGTGACCCTCGCCCCCGCGGGCAAACTGGTTGTAGAAAGGATGGGCGAACTCGGCTAGCTCGGCCTGCGGCACCAAGTGGTGGGTAATGCCCCCGAGATGCTTAATCGTACGGTGATAGAAGAAGTTCCACGCGCTCTCCCCAAACCCGATGCCCCACAGCTTCTTGCGCAACCCCAAGTAGTTCGCCGCATGCTTTTTGAATTCGTACCACTGCGGATTGCGATGGGGGCGGTTCACCGGCCACTTGGCAATGGCGTGCGCCTTGGCCTGGTACATCAGATAGGCCACCCAGGTGGCGATCGGTTCGACCATCACTTGGGCGCCCTCGCGCTCGAGAAACTCGAACATATGGAAGTTCCCGTCGCCTTCGGTGATTTGCGCCCAGAACTCGCCGGTGATCTTAACCACGGGCTTGACTCG
>JASHSL010000161.1 GCA_030040855.1 Terriglobales bacterium | reverse complement strand
TCCCGACCTCGTCGCATGTGCCGCCTTATCGGCGCCGCGTTCGCCTCAGTCTCGGTCCTGGGGTGGTTCCTGCTGAGTGCCCTCTTCTTCCCCGCCGCGTGGGCGGCATCGGGCGGAAGGGTCTCCGGAACGGTCAGGGATTCCAGCAACGCTTTGATTCCCAAAGCGACGGTCAAGGCAACCAATACCGACACCGGGGCGCGCGCGCAAACCATGACGGACGGCAAGGGTGTGTATGCCTTCCCCGAGCTTCCGGTGGGAAACTACGAGGTGGTGATTGAAAGCGCGGGATTCAGGTCCTATCACAGAAGGGGCATCGTCCTCGATGCCGACAGTTCTCTCGTCATCGACGCGGTGTTGGAAATTGGCGGGGCGACGGAGGCGGTGACGGTCAACGAATCCTCGGTCCAGGTGATGACCTCGGACACGCAGATGGGGGAGGTTATCAGCGGCAGGAAGATGACCACCGTGCCCTTGGATGGCCGCAGCTATACGGACCTTCTGGCCTTGCAGCCTGGCATTGTGCCGGCGACTTCCCTCAATGCCAGCACGCTCGAGGACGTCGGCGTCAGCGCGCTTTCTCCCTCCGGTGGGCTGAACCCCGGGACGGTATCCATCAATGGGCAGCGCGAGTTCGCCAATGCTTTCATCGTAAACGGGAGCGATGCCGAAGAAGACGTCAACTCGGGAACCGCGATCATTCCCAATCTCGACTCCATTGCTGAGTTTCGCGTGCTTACCAGCAACTTCGACGCGGAACACGGGGAATACAGCGGCGGCCAGATCAATGTCGTCACAAAATCAGGCAGCAACCAATTTCATGGCGATGCCTTCGAGTTCCTGCGAAACACGAACCTGGACGCGCGCAATTACTTTTCTCCCACGCGGGGCACGTTTGACCAAAATCAGTTTGGCGGAACCTTCGGCGGGCCCATGCGAAAGAACCAGCTGTTCTTCTTCGCGGATTATCAAGGCACTCGCTTGCGGCAAGGCGTGGATACGGGCCAGATTCCTGTCCCTTCCCTCGAGGATCGAGCCGGTGATTTGTCCAACCAGGAAAGCTCTTTCACCGGCAAGGTAACCGGCGAATATTGGGCGAGCTTGCTTTCCCGCAAACTGGGGTATTCCGTTGTCGCGAATGAGCCTTACTACACCTCCGGATGTACCAGTTCTGCGCACTGCGTCTTCCCCAACGGGGTGATCCCTAGGGCGGCATGGTCGATGCCCGCCAAGCACCTGCTGCAATACATTCCCCAGCCGAATGCGGGCCCAGGCGTATTTTCGACGGCCGCCGAGAACGAGCGCCTGCGCGACGACAAGGGAGCCTACCGCCTGGATTGGAAAACCGGTTGGGGCCTGCTTTCCGCCTATTATTTCCTCGATGACTACACCCTGAACAATCCCTATCCCGTGGCCCAAAGCGGGGCGAGCGTACCGGGTTTCAACGCCCTCTATCTAGGGAGGGCACAGCTGCTCAGCCTGGGAGACTCGAAAACCATCGGCAGCACCGCCGTCAACGAATTCCATTTCGCCTACCTGCGCGATCACAATGACCTGGGTAAGCCGGTGGGCGGACTGGGCGTCAGCCTGGCCTCGCAGGGATTTGTGACCGGCGTGGATACGGCCGGGATCGTTCCCCTCAACCCGCAAGGGGAAGGGGTGGAAAACATCGTCTTCAATGCTTTCTCGATAGGGACCAATGCCAACCAACTGCGGCAGGTGAACAATACCTTCCAGTGGACCGACGGCTTTTCCAAGGTGGTCGGCGGCCACACCATGAAGGCCGGGGCGGAATTTCACTACGATCAGATCAACACCAACCCCATTGCCCAGTTCAACGGCAATTTTCTCTTCACGGGCAGCCAGACTGGATCCGACTTTGCCGACTTCTTGCTTGGCATTCCCAGCCAGTTCAACCAGAGCCAGCTCGAACCGTTTTACGGCCGCAACCGCTATTGGGGCGTTTACGCGCAGGACAGTTGGCGCTTGTGTCCGGACCTCACCTTCAATTACGGCTTGCGCTGGGACCGCATCGAGCCTTGGTATGAAAAGAACAACGGTATCTCCACCTTTGAACCAGGCAGGTCGTCGGTCGTCTTTCCCGGAGCACCTGCGGGCATCCTGTTTCCTACCGATCCCGGTATCTTCCGCACTCTCGCCCCCCCTGGGAACTTGGACTTTGCCCCGCGCGTCGGCGTGGCCTACTCGCCGTCAGCGAGCCGGGACACGATTTTCGGTAAGATTGTGGGCGTTCCTGGCAAAACCAGCATCCGGGCCGGGTTCGGAATGTATTACACCGCCATCGAGGCCCTGAGCGTCGGCATTCTAGCCGGGAACGTGCCCTTTGGCATCACCTATTCGAGCCCGGCCCCTCCCTTGTTCGCTACGCCGTTCATCACCGCGGCCAACGGCCAGAAGCAAGGACAACCCTTTCCTGCCGCGCTCGCAAGGGGAAAAGCCTCCAGCAGCAATCCCGATTCGACCATCGACTGGTCGCAGTTTGAGCCGATTAGCGGAATTCCTGGCTATTCGGCAACCAACCGCATACCCTACACCGAGGAGTACATGCTGTCGCTCGCACGACAGCTCGGATCGAACACGGTGCTGAGTGCAAGCTACGTGGGCGCGCAGGCGCATCGGCTGCTGGTGCTGATCGAGGCCAACCCCGGCAACCCCGCGCTCTGCCTAAGCCTCAGCCAGCCGCAAGACGTCGCGCCGGGCAGTCCTACCTGTGGACCCTTCGCAGAAAGCGACGTATTCACGACGGCAGCGGGGCAGCTCATCCGCGGAACCCGCGGCCCGCTCGGACCGAGCTTCGGCAGCGACACCAACCAAGCGACCGTGGGGGGATCCAACTACAATGCGCTCGAACTCAGCCTGCGCCATGTCAGTGGGCGACTGCAACTGTCGGCCGGATACACTTTGAGCAAGTCGCTCGACGACGCATCCAATCTGGGGGAGGAGGTCAACCCGATCCATCCCTCTCTCAGCTATGCCTTGTCTTCCTTCGACATCCAACACAACTTTGTCGTCAGCTACAGCTATCAGCTGCCCATGGAGCGTTTCCTGCGCGTCTCGAATCGCTGGACGGAGGGTTGGGAGATCTCCGGAATCACCCATTTCAGCACCGGGCTGCCGGTGAGCCTGGTCAGCTATGGAGACCACTCGCTGCTCGGCGCGGAACCGAATGGGATTAACAACTACAGCGTGGACGAACCGGACTTTACGCCCGGTTCTCTGGATCTCCATCACCATCCCCGCAACGGGCAGCCCTACTTCGATACTTCCTTGTTCAGCGAGAACGCCCTGGGCACGCCGGGCACGGCCAAGCGTCGCTTCTTCTGCGGTCCGGGTATGAATAACTACGACATGGCCCTGCTCAAGAACTTGCGCCTGACCGAATCAAAGTCCCTGCAGATCCGGGTTGAAGCTTTCAACCTTTTCAACCACACACAATTCTTCGGGGCGCAGGCTGTCGACGGCAATATCGACAGCTCTACCTTCGGCCATATCGTCAATGCGGCGGCACCCCGGCTGG
>JASHSL010000160.1 GCA_030040855.1 Terriglobales bacterium | reverse complement strand
CCTCTGCGCTGGCGAAGCCGCTCGTGCTCACCGTGACAATATTGGTCGCCGAAGACCCCCAGGTCACTTGGCTAGTGAGGTTCTTAGTGCTGCCGTTATTATAGGTGCCGATGGCGGTCAACTGGACTCCCGTACCCACGGCCACCTTCCCATTCCCTGGCTGAATGGCAACGGAAATCAATGTCGGAGTCGCGACCGTGACATCGGTAGAACCGGTGGTCGTATTCAGCGTCGCCGTGATCGTTGCCGTGCCCAGACCGATAGCCGAGAGTAGACCGCTGGCCGACACCTCCGCCACCGACATGCTGCTCGACGACCAGGTGGTGACGGCGCTGATATTTTGCGTGGAACCGTCGCTAAACGTACCGGTGGCGACAAACTGCCGAAACACTCCCTCCGGAATTGTGCTGTCGGCCGGCGTGACCGCTATCGAATCCAAGGTGGCATTCGTGACGGTGAGGTTGGCCGTGGCAGAGATGTTATTGAGCGACGCGGTGATGACGGTGCTTCCGGCGGTAGACCCGGCCACAGCGAGACCGCTCTTGCTCACGCTGGCGATCGTCGGCTGTGAGGAACTCCAGGTCACCAAAGCGGAGATGTTCTGGCTGCTGCCGTTCGAGAAACTCCCCATCGCGGTGAATTGCTGGTCCGTATATTTGGCGATCTTGGCGCTCGTCGGGGTCAGCGTCATCGACACCAGATCGGCGGGCGAGATGGTCAGCAAAGTAGAGGCTTTGTGAGAACCGAGAGTTGCGGAGATATGAGTGGTGCCTTGCGCCAGGGATGAAACCATGCCACCGGTGGTGATGCTCGCTATCTTGGGCGACGAAGAGACCCACGTCACTGTGTCGGTGACATTGTTCGTCGTACCGTCGGCCAAGGTCTCGGTCGCGGTAAACTGCTGCGAACTCCCTAGCGGGATTGTCGGGTTCTGTGGGCTTACGGCAAGCCCTACGACCTTAGTGGAACCGGGAGAGGTGCTGTTTCCGCATCCCGTAAAGCCGAGCGCTAGCGCTGCTACCAAGACCCACGAGAACTGTCGAAACACTCCGTCCTCCCTGACCCCCGATGGCTGTTCTTGAATTGATAAGCTTCCAACCCGGCAAAGCCAGGAAGTATTCTTCGAAGACACTTTCGCTTCTTATTGCAAACCACGGGCCATTGCAAGTGGCTGATTTTGAAAGGCTATAATCTGAATACCGATGCACGTTAGCTGCAACATCTTGCAGAGGAATGATGAAGTAGCGGACAGGCATGAAGCCGTCAGAGGGAGACCAGCGGGAGCGAGGTACATCCAGGTTCCGCCACCGATCGTGAGGCACCTGACACAAGCGATGGCGTAAAGACCTTGTTTGGGGAGTTGGTCCAGAGCGAGCGTGGAGGGCGCCGTACAAAAGAAACTTGGGCAGCGCGGAAGAGACCATAGCGGAAGGTCGGACGATTCCTGCCTGGGCCACGATGGTTTGCTGATGAGGAGACCCTCGGCGCGTGCAGATCGAGCTAGGGCTCGACCGCACGCGCCTCGGTGTCGGGAAGCGACTGGGCTAGGGCACGATTTGAAACACCGTCCCTGCTTTCTGAGAGCCGCCCGCCTGGGTTGTGCCCCAAAGATCACCGTTCGAGTCGAAGATCAGGTCGCCGGTGGGATTATACCCGTCGGTTCCCTGTCCGAAGACATGGAGCACGCTGAATACCCAGCTTCCGCTAGACGGCGCTAGCTTGAAGAGGGTGCCGCATCCGGTGTCGCAAGTGCTGAGGCTGGCGCCGAGCGCAGTGGTACCGTACAAGTTCCCGGCTGAGTCGCGAACTAAGCCGGCCATCGGACTCGCTGCCGGGGCGTCGTAGAAGGCATGCAGAACAGTTTCGTGGTAATTCCCGTTCCACAGGGGCTGGAGTTCGAAGACAACTCCATAACTTCCTCGCGCCCCACCCTGGGATGTGGTGCCGTACAGGTTCCCCGAAGAATCGAGGATCACATCGCCGACAGGTGCTTTTCCGCCCCACCCGCCGCTGAAGGCCTGGAGGACTTTCTCGGTCCAACTGCCACTCGATCCCCGCGTAAGCTCAAAGACCGTACCGCTCCCAAAGTTACCGCCAGCTGAGGTTGTGCCATAGAGATTGCCGTCCGAGTCGAGGGTTGGGCCGGCATAGGGCGTGGCGCCATCCTTTCCTCCGGTAAAGGCATAGAGTACGCTCTGCTGCCAGCCGCTCGAACTGAGAGACAGCTGAAATACGGTGCCGCACCCGGAAGTACAAGCTGTGCCAGCATTGCCACCGAGCAAGGTGGTACCGTACAGATTCCCCTGCGAGTCGAGTACCAGTCTGGCATTGGGCTCTTGTCCGTTACTACCGCCGGTGAAGGCATAGAGCACACTCTCAGACCAAGAGCTCGACTCAGGCGTGAGCTTGAACACAGTGCCGCAGCCGTTGCTGCAGTTCGCGCTCCCGCCGAAATTCGTCGTGCCATAAAGGTTGCCCGCCGAATCGAACAGCAACCCGCCGTGAGGCTGGGCGCCGTCGGATCCTCCGGCAAAGCTGTAAAGCACGGTCGCAGTCCAGCTGCTGCCCGAACCGGATAGTTCGAAGACCGTCCCCTGATTGTTGGCACCGCCAAATTCTGTGGTGCCGTAGAAATTGCCCTCGCTGTCCTCGATCAGACCCGCATACGGCAGACTAGGTGCGTTGCCGTCTCCGAGGCTGACGACCACGGGTTCCGATCCCGGCGTCCCTCCTCCGGTCGGCGGACTCGGTGGAGTCGGTAGAGGAGCCGGTGGAGTCGGTGGATCCGGCGTCGGCGGAGTTGGTGTGGGGGTCGGAGTTGGCGTTGGAGTTGGCGTTGGGGTTGGCGTCGGAGTTGGGGTTGGCGTCGGCGTCGGCGTTGGCGTTGGCGTCGGCGTTGGCGTCGGCGTTGGAGTCGGTGTTGGTGTTGGTGTTGGTGTCGGCGTCGGAGTGGGCGTCGGATTCGGAATGACGGCTACCGTTTGATTCGAGTAGGCGCTTTGCATGCCACTGGTACCGACAGCGGTCGTGACGTAGTAGTACGTTTGTCCGTCTTGGACCGTGCTGTCGGTGTAGCTCGTCCCGGTGACTAGCGATGAATTAAGTTGTGTGTACGGACCTCCCGAGGTAGTACCCCGGAATACGTCGTACCCAGAGACCGTCGAGGTGCTCGCACTCCAAGAAAGGGTAACGGATTGTCCGACGGCGAAAGAATGGAAGAGAAGAAGGTTCAGGAGGATGAATCCGCAGATGCGGAGGATCCACTGCGTGCCGAATTGTTTCACGGGGGTCGCCTCACTTCGCCGTGCTCTCGCGCGGCGGGGGGTTTGTGATGCCACTGCACGCGTTCCTGACCAGTGTTGCCGCGGTCAAATGAAGTGAGGTGCAGCACCCTCATCTTGTTACTTCCTCTCGAATTTCAACAGATTACCGAAGTACGGCAACCTTTTTGCCCCTTCGCGGGGCCAATATCGACCGTCGGAAACTGCGCCGGAGTTTTTCATTTCTTTTCGCAAAATTTCTCGCCAGTCGAGTTCGAGTGATCCGCCATTGCGTCGAGCGTGGAGCAGGCAGGAGAGTGTTCACCGCTTCGCCGTCGACGCTGAAATCGCGGTTTGTGCTTGAGCGCAAGAACGAACGCACTGCCAGAGAAGTCGCGCATTCTCGAGAGCTAGAGGACACTACTGGCGCGAGCGAAGCACTGGTCCGCTTCTAGAAGTCATCGAAGTTCGCTGCCGCAAATTCTGTCGAAAGCGGCCAATCCGAAATTGCGGCCGGATGCGGCCGATCTTGATCGTGGCGCCACGCATATGCCTCCACGAATGCACGACGCTCCGGCGGCAAGGGACGTTATCGAACGGTCGGTTTCATAGGTGAGCCGGCGGTCCCTCAGAGAACTTTGTCCTTCCGTGTGATCCTGGCCGGCGTGCTAGCAGGCGACCGTATGAGCAGCGGCGAGGCATCATCGTCGGCACAGCGGGGAACGCAGTTCGGCGCGACGTCGTCGGATATGATGGAGTGACTATGGACAAAAGGGGAGCAGCGGTTCTGGTTGTTGGCGGAGCCGGCTACATCGGGTGTCACGCCGCGCGCGAGCTGCGGCGGAGAGGCTACGAAGCGATCATCTATGACAACTTATCCACTGGGCACAAGTCCTTGGCGAAAGGCTTCGAGCTGATTATCGGCGAGATTGCTGATGGCGAGAAACTCAAGACGGTGCTCAAACGCGTGCAAGCGGTGATGCACTTCGCTGCCCATGCCTATGTTGGAGAATCGGTCGCGAATCCGCGAAAATATTTTCAAAACAACGTTGCTGCAGGACTATCGCTGCTCAATGCGGTGGTCGACTCCCCCGTGCGGAAACTGATCTTCTCCTCTACTTGCGCCACCTATGGCGTACCCGAGACCGTGCCCATTACCGAGAAGGCGCCGCGTTTGCCGGTCAATCCCTACGGCGCTA